>CAXTTW010000235.1:0-4810 GCA_964247255.1 uncultured Acidobacteriaceae bacterium | reverse complement strand
GCCCGCTACACCGACGAACACGCGAAAGCCGGACTCGACACGCGCTTTCCGGCGATCGAAACCTGGGAAAACCAGTTCGCCGGCTACGAAATCCTGATCGACGACCCGGAGTTTACCTCCGTGTGCCCCAAAACCGGGCTGCCGGACTTTGGCGTGATCCAGCTGCGCTACATGCCCCGCGCGCGCTGCCTGGAGCTCAAAAGCTGGAAGGAATACCTGTTCTGCTACCGAAACCTCGGCATTTTCCAGGAGAACATCGTCAACCAGATCCTCGAAGACGTGGTGAAGGCCTGCGACCCGGTGTGGGCGCACGTGCACGGCGACTTTCGCCCGCGCGGGGGCATTTCGACCGTGGTCGATGCGCGCTGGCCCCGCCCGGAAATCAAGTAGTGCGGTGGCTCCGCCCGGCGGCGGCCGCCGCGAGTTGGCTGGTTGCAGCGGCGTGGGCGTTCAAGACTGTCGAGTTCGTACGCAACCGCAAGCGCGTCCCCAACTTGCTCGAAAGGCGCTACGACGAAGCCCTGCCCGAGGCGAGCCCGCGCTTGGCTGTGATCGTCCCGGCCTGCAACGAAGAGACCGCGATCGAGGCGACGGTACGGTCCTTGCGGGCGCAAGAAGGTGTTCGGCTCGAGGTCATCGCCGTCGATGATCGCTCGACCGACCGCACCGGGACCATCCTCGACCGGCTTGGCACCGAGCCGGGACCGGTTCCACTTCGGGTTCTGCACGTGCGCGAGCGCCCCCACGGCTGGATGGGCAAGCAAAACGCGCTCGCCCAGGGCGCCGCCCGGACCGATGCGCCTTACCTGCTCTTTACTGACGGAGACATCTTCTTCCGGCCCGACGCGCTCCGGCGCGCCATGCGTTTCATGGTCGAGGAGCGGGCCGACCATCTGGTGCTGCTGCCCACCCCAACCATTCGCGGCTTCGGCGAACACATGATGCTCTCGGCCATGCAGGTCTACTCGGCATTCGCCGTGCGCTTGTGGAGGGTGGCGGACCCGCGCAGCCGGCGAGACCGTCTCGGCGTCGGTGCGTTCAACCTCGTCCGGCGCGAGGCGTACGAGGCGATCGGCGGGTTCGCCGCGCTCCGGATGGAGGTGCTGGAGGACGTCCGGCTCGGGGTCGAGATCAAGCGCCGGGGCCTGCGCCAGCGGGTTGTGTTCGGGACAGGTTTGGTCACGCTGCACTGGGCCACAGGGGTGGGCGGCATTGTCCGCAACGTGACGAAGAACCTGTTCGCGGCCTTCCGGTTCAATGCTTTGCTGGCGCTCGGGGGCACTGCTTCGCTCGCCGGGCTCGGAATCTATCCCGCATGGACGGTGTTCGGGCCGCCGGAGATGCGTGTGCCGGGGCTGGTTGCGATGTTGTTCCAGCTGCTGCTGTAACGGGCCTTCCGGCGCGAGGGTGGTTCCTCCCCCGCCTACGCCCTCGCGCTGCCGGCCGCGACGGTGTGCCTTGTGTACGCGATGCTCCGGTCCGTGGCGGTGACGCTCTACCGGGGAGCGGTGGTTTGGCGCGGCACCACCTATCCCCTTAAGGAGCTGCGCGCGCAGGCGGGCCCCATCTACTGACTCAGCGCCGGGCTGATTTGAAGACGCTGGCCGAGTGCTGCTTTTTCGAGCTCATGTTGGGGTCGCGAAACGCGGTCTTGGCTTCCCCCGCGTTGAAGCCTGCGAGCAGCTCCGGGTTGGGCCGGAACTTTTCCGCACCATCGCGAAACTGCCGGGCGTGGCTCAGGAGCATCACCGATTGCCCGTGCATGGAGTGGACCGTCCCGCGCAGGCGAATGTCGGCGTCGCGCAGGCTTTCGAGCTGCCCGACCTCCTTGCGGTCGGCGCCGAGACTCATTACGGTGAACCGGCAGCTTTCCTCGGACTGGCCGGGCGCGCACACGTCCAGAAAGCGCGTGCCGTCCTCGCTTTCCTTGATGTCGTAGACGTGCGCGGCCAGGCAGATCTCCTTGCCCGCGTGCGCGGCCGCTTCCTCCGCCGAGTAGCAGGGGCGTCCGCTTTCAGACGCGAAGCAGGCGGTGATGACGAGCAGAGGACCGAGCGAAAAAAGAAGCCAAAGCGGAAGCGACCACATAGCGTGCACCCGAGGGAAGAAGTGCTGCCAGCGTAGCCCGTCTTTTCCACTACCGCCAGAGTACGAAAGTCACGAGATCTCGACCAGCTCTTGCTTCGCTGGAACGGACGCGCGCGACGCGCCGTAGTGCGACCGCACATACTCGTTCAGGATGCGCTGAAAGTCGCTGACGATGGTATCGCCGCGCAGCGTCGTGACCAGCTTGCCGTCCACGTAAACCGGGGCTTTCGGCTCCTCAAAGGTGCCCGGCAGCGAAATACCGATATTGGCGTGCTTCGACTCGCCGGGTCCGTTGACGATGCAGCCCATCACCGCGAGCTTCATCTCCTCGACGCCGGGGTACTCCGCTCGCCACGCGGGCATAGAGGCGCGCAGGTAGTCCTGGATCTGCTCGGCGAGCGACTGGAAGAAGGTGCTGGTGGTGCGTCCGCAGCCGGGGCAAGCGGTCACCTGCGGGGTAAATGAGCGGATGGAGAGCGATTGCAGGATCTGCTGGGCGCACTGCACTTCTTCCGTGCGGTCGCCGCCCGGCTTGGGCGTGAGCGAAACGCGGATGGTGTCGCCGATGCCGGCAAGCAGCAAGGGTGCGAGGCCCGCGGCCGAGGCCACGATGCCCTTGACTCCCATGCCGGCCTCCGTCAGACCCAGGTGCAGCGGGTAGTCGCAGCGCGCGGCGAGCAACGTGTACACGTCGATCAGGTCGCGCACCCCGGAAACCTTGGCGCTCAGGATGATCTGGTCGTGGCGCAGGCCGTACCTTTCCGCCGCCTCGGCCGAGCTCAGCGCCGAAACCAGCATGGCCTCGATCATGACGTCCCGCGCCTGCAACGGCGAGGGCAGGCGCGAGTTTTCGTCCATCATCTTGGTAAGAAGAGCCTGGTCGAGCGAGCCCCAGTTGACGCCGATGCGCACCGGCTTCTGGTTCACGACCGCCACCTCGATCATGGCGCGGAAGTTGTCGTCATTCTTGCGGCCGATCGAAACATTGCCGGGGTTGATGCGGTACTTCGCGAGCGCCCGCGCGCAGGCCGGGTACTTGGTCAGCAGCAGGTGCCCGTTGTAGTGAAAGTCGCCGACGATGGGGGTCTGGAGCCCGCGCTTGTCGAGCTGCTCGATGATGTACGGAACGGCCTGCGCGGCTTCCTCGTTATTGACCGTGACGCGCACCAGCTCCGAGCCCGCGGCGGTGAGCGCGGCAATCTGTTCCACGCTGCCCGGGATGTCGGCGGTGTCGGTGTTGGTCATCGACTGCACGACGACCGGCGCGGCGGAGCCTACGCGAACCTGGCCGATGTGGGTGGTGACAGTCTGGCGGCGGTGAATGTCGGGCATGTGCCTATTCTAAATCCGGCACGGCCGCTTTTTACTCAGGCGTCGGGGCCCGCCCGTTGCCGCCCGCCTCGTCCTTATGCTGGGCGAAGTAGGCTTCCTCGGCGGCGAGCAGCTTGCGCGTGTCTTCGGTCAGCGAGGCGGCGGCATCAAGCGCGGTGCGCCGGGCGAAGTCGTAGGTGGGGTTCTGCGGCGGGCCCTGGAGGATGGCGGGCCACTTCGCGCAGTCGCTCAACACGGGGCGCAGCGCCTTGCGGATGTCCGCCTTGTCGTTGTCGTAGGTGTCGATGTTCTCGGCCAGCTCATCGGCCAGCCGCGTGAATTCCTCGTAGCGGGCGCGCAGCTCGGCGGGGCGGTTGTTTTCGTCCGCGTCATCCGTCAGCTCCCGGATCGCCGCCGCGCGTTCGTTCACGAACTTGAGGTAGAGCTTGATGCGGTCAACCGGCTTAGTGCCGAGCTCGCGCACCTGGTCGGCCTGCCCGCTCGAGAGCGGGTCGCGCGTCCGCTGCCCGAGCGCGGCGGTACACACCAGCGCTGCCGCCAAGCACACAACCTTCACGCGACGCACTATAACGCCGCGGCTGGGGAAAGATCCACGGGCAGGCGGCGGCCGGTGCGGCTGCTTTCGCGCGCCTGCTCCATGAGGCACGCGACCGACCAGGCCGCGCCGACCCCGACGGCGAGCGGAGCACGGCCCCGGATGGCGTCGCGCACGTTCACGTAAAACTCGCGGTAGTCTCCCGGCAGGGTGGGTACGGTCTCCGGCGCGCCGTCAGGCCCGGTAAACAGCCCCCAGCTGGCTTTCGGGTCGTGGCCGAAGCCCTCGTCGGCGAAGCGCGCACCCTCCTTCAGGGCGGCTTCCTGCGGGTCCAAACCCCACTTTTCGTAGCTGCCGCCGGTGCCATGCAGGGTAAACCGGGCCCCCGCGCTGGCTGCCACCACGGTGGAGCGCAGCCACACGCGCAGGGCGCGCAGATCCTCGCGCGCGGCCTCTTCGTAGGTGAGCTGGATGTCGAAAGCATCGTCGACCGTCACGCCGGGCCGGATGCTGCGCACGTCGGCCCACAGCGTGGTGGGGGCGCCAAAGAGCGCGAGGGCCTGGTCGATGAGGTGCGGCCCCAGATCGTAGAGCACGCCGCCGCCTGCTTCCTCCGTTTCGCGCCATGCCCCCGCCTTAGGCTGGAGGCGGAAGCGGTCGAAGTGCGACTCAAACAGCACGGGCTTGCCGATGCGCCCCATCAGGCTCTCGACCGTGCGAAAATCGCCGTCCCAGCGGCGGTTGTGGTACGCGGAAAGCACGACCCCGCACGCCCGCGCGGTCGCGGCCAGGGCCGGGGCGTCCCCGCCGGTCAGCGCGCGCGGGGTTTGCACCACCACCTTTCGCCCGGCGCGC
>CAXTTW010000234.1:0-4822 GCA_964247255.1 uncultured Acidobacteriaceae bacterium | reverse complement strand
GCCGAATCCGCGCTGCAGCGAGCGCAGGAGGTTGACCACCTGCGCGCCCACGCTTACGTCCAGCGCGGAAACCGGCTCGTCGAGAACCAAAACTTCCGGGCGCAGAGCCAGGGCACGGGCGATGTTGATCCTCTGCCGCTGCCCGCCGGAAAACTCGTGCGGGTAGCGCCCGAGCGCCGAGCTGTCCAGGCCCACTACCCGCAACAGCTCCGACGCGGCGGACTCCAGCGCAGCCTGGGACCGCGCGGCTTCGTGTTTATGAATCTGGAACGGCTCGGCCAGGATCGCGCGAACCCGCATGCGGGGGTTGAGCGCCGCATACGGGTCCTGGAAGACGGGCTGCATCCGCCTGCGCACCGTCTTCATCGCGGCCCCAGCAAGCGGCGCGCCGTCGAACAACACCTGACCCGCGGACGGCGGGATTAGCCCGAGCGCGATGCGGGCCAGCGTGCTCTTGCCCGAGCCCGACTCGCCGACCAACCCCAGCGTCTCCCCGCGCCGCAGCGCGAGCGAAACGTCCGAAACGACAGGCGCGCCCCCGCCGGGGTAGGTTTTCGAGATCGCGCGCAGCTCGAGGATGGTTCGTGTGTCCAGAAACGGGACTCCCGGTGTGAATGGAAAAGCAGGTCCTTCGCTCCGCTCAGGATGACAGATTTCTGAACATTTTGAGTTGCGGCGTGGAATCCCGACCGCGTCGGGCCGCAAATGGGGCCGGGCCGCAAGCATGCAGGTCGGAAGCCGCGCTACGCCTGGAGCGCGCAAGCGCCCCTCGCTCTCCGCGCAGGAGCGCGCAGCGGGAGTTGCCACCCGTGCGGGCCGCGCTGTACATTCGCCACGTTTGCCGCCGGTCCACAGAGAAGAGACTGGGGCAAACAGGAGACCTTACCCATGCCCCACCTGTCCCGCCGCAACCTCCTTGCCCTCGGTTCCGCTTCCGCGGCCGGGTTTGCGCTGCCTCAGGCCTTGATCCCGCAAGCCGCTCCAAGCCAAGCCGCCCCGCGGTCGCTCGGTGGCCAGGCCCAGTCCCTGCTCGCCTCCGTCAACAACGGCTTCACCTTCCAGAACCGCATGATGGACGCCTACGCGACCGGCTCCACGGTCCGCCTGACCCAGAGCTACAGCGACGAAGCCCTGGGCGCGACCGCCTTTACGTACGACAACGCGGTCGCGATCCACGCCTACCTGGCCGCCGGCGACCGGGACGACATCGCCCGGGCCGAGATCCTGGGCCAAGGCCTCCTGTACGCGCAGGCCCACAACTTCCCCATCGCCGACGGGCGGTTCGGCCAGGCGTACTTCGTCAACGTGCCCAGCGCGGACGGCGCGTACATCACCCCGGCGGCCGCGCCCTTCTACTTCTACGGCTCCGCGGTCGGCGACCAGGCCTGGCCCGGCATGGCGCTCGCGCAGCTCTATCGCCGCACCGGCAACCAGCGCTACCTCGTCGGGGCGCTCGCCGTGGGCAACTGGATCGTCCGCAACACCTACGACACCAAGGGGCCGGGCGGCTACCGCTTCGGGACCGTAATCAACCCGCAAAACCAGTCCGTGCCCTCGACCAATGGCAAGTCGACCGAGCACAACATCGACGTGTACGCCTTCTTCACCATGCTCAGCGTGCTGACCAAAGACGCGAACGCCGAAACCGGCCAAAGCTGGTCCTCGCTCGCCGCGCACGCCCTGGCCTTCGTGCAGGCGCTTTACAACCCCGCTGGGCCGTTCTTCTACACCGGCACCCTGGGCGACCAGGTCACCACCAACACGAGCCCCAGCCCGGAGGACACGCAGACCTGGTCGTTCCTGGCGCTGCTCGACCCTGCCTACGGGGCGACGATCGACTGGGCGCTCCGCAACCTCGTCACGACCGATACGGCGGCCGCGCGCAACTCCTCGCTGACAGGCTCGCAGCAGGTCCGGGGTCTCGTGTTCGACACAGCCAGCCTGAACCCGACGATCCCCACCGCCGACCCCAACGCGGTCTGGCTTGAAGGCACCGGCCACACCGCCGCGGCGCTGGCGGCCCGGGCCCTGCGCGGGCGCGAGAACCTCTTCGCGATCGCGAGCGACGTGAACCAGGCCATCGCGCTGCTCAACCAGTGCGCGCTGGCGCAGGCGTCGCTGGGCGCGGGCAAGACCGTGGGCGGCAAGCCCATCCCGCAGGGACTCGGCCTCGTCGCGGCCACCAGCGTGCTCGATACCGGCTTCGGCTATACCTACGGGCCATCGCTGCACATCGGCGCGACCGGCTGGTACCTGATCGCGGCGCTCGCGGCCAATCCGTTCCAGCTCGGCTACCGCTTGATCGGCTGAGAAGACTCTGATCAAGAGTGACCCCTGGTTCCGTGCTTCATCGGAATGTCCTTAAACCTACAACTCGAGAATGCGCCCCGGGTGCATTCTCGAGCGCAGGAGATCGCGAAAGGCGAGAAAGTTACCGTCCAGCCGCCCTTGCCGGTCCACATACGGTTCCGGGCGGCGGCTCTTCACCAAGTTCGCCATGAAGTTTTTGGCGATACTTCGCAGCGCGAACCACAAAGGCATGCTGCGCTTGCGCCATAGATAGATGGGGTTGGCCACCTGCGAGTACCCAAAGCGCCGCCCCGAGGTTTTACCGCCCTTGTTGCCCAGGTGGATACCCTGCGCGCCGTCCGCGATGACCACCTTGCCGTAGCGCATCATGCGGCGCGAGAAGTCGATGTCCTCGTACCAGGCGTACAGGGGCATTTGCTCGTCGAAGCGCATTCCGTGCTCGCGCACCACGGCGAGCCGGTACATCATGTTGCAGCCGTCGCAGTTGAAGGTGGGCCGCGCCGGGCTTTCGGCCAGGGTCGGTGTGCTTTGGACGCCCCTCAGCACGCCCCGCGCCCACTCCACTGTGTACCCGGCCCCGGTAGCGCCGTCTGCCAGCTTCTTCCCGGTAAAGCCGACGACCTCCGGGTCTAACGCGAAAATCTCGACCGCGCGCTCCAGATAGGCCGGATGCGCGAAAAAGTCGTCGTCCTGGATAAAGATCAGGTCGTGGCCCGCGGCCGCGTCCAGCAGGTGATTGCGCTGCGCGCACGAGCCGCCGGAGCCGGTCCCCTGGATAAAAGTAACCTCCGGGAACGCCGCCGGCGCGTCCAGGACGTCCTTCGGTTCGAAGTACACAACAAAGGTCCGGTCGGGCCTGCGGGTTTGCCGCGCCAGGTTCTTGAGGGTTTCCTTAAGGATGAGCGGCCGCCCGCGCGTGGGTATGCCGAGGGCAAGGGACAAAGGCGGTGCTGCGGCGGAACCGGTCATCGGAGGTAAACCTTCAGTCACTTTCGAGGGAGGTTACTCCACCCCACAGCATTGTGTCACGGGCGTACTCCGGGGCAAATAGCACCTTCGGGGGAGTGCCCGGAAAAGTTCTTTACGAAGCTGCAGCCTGTCCCGTAAAGGTTTCTATGCCCGCCCCGCTGGAGATCCCCGCCCCATAAAGACAGCCGCCCGCCTCGGCGCGCTCGCGCAATTGCATATCATGCTGGCCCCGTCCGCGGTCGAGCTCGCGACCGGCCTGCTGCCCCTGTCCGGCTTCTACGTGCCTCTGGCGCTCACGTTGTTGGGCCCGGTCATCGCGCAGATCCTCCCGTTCAGCGTCTTCTTCGCGCCCGCCGGCATGGGGCCGGGGCTCGCGACCTTCGCGCTGTGGCTGGTGGTGTTCTGGAGCGTCCACGGAAGCTTCGCGAGCATCTTCCAGGCGCGGTCTTAGAGCTGACGCGGCGATGTCTTATGCTGGAGTCATGCAAGACCTGAACGAGATCCCGACCTATGGACTACCGGAGGCGGCGGCGTACCTGCACCTGCCGTACTCCTTGGTGCGCCTCTGGACCCAAGATGGAGGGTTGGTGCGTTCGGGCCAAAAAAACTTGCTCTCCTATGCAAACCTGCTTGAACTGCACGTTCTCAATGCCTTGCGTAAGGAACACAGGCTGTCCATGCAGCGCATCCGCCGGGCGCTGGAAATATACGGGCGGCACTTCGACACACCGCATCCCCTTCTCGATGAGCGGCTTGAAACGGATGGGTTTTCTCTTATCCTGCATGAGGGCGAGGGTTACGAAAACCTAAGTCGCTTTGGTCAGATGGCGTTGCCGCCGGTAGTAGGCAGGTACCTGAGACGCATCGAGCGCAGACCGGAGCGCGTGGATTTTTTCCCTTTTATCCTTCCGCAGCGCGATGGGGTTGCCGAACCACGAAGCGTATTGATTTCACCCGCCGTGGCTTTCGGCAGGCCCGTTCTCGCCGGAACAGGTATCACAACGGATGTGATCGCGGGTCGATTCATGGCGCGGGACTCGATGGTGGACCTGGCGGAAGAATCTGGCGTCAGCCCGTCGCGAATCGAGGAAGCCATTCGTTGGGAGCTGCCGAACTTCAAACATGCCGCGTGAGTTCCGCCTCTTTCTAGACGAGAACCACTGCAACAACAAGCATGTGCTCGAGCTCCTCGTCGAAACGCAAACCCCCACGAGCGGCACTCTGCGCATTTCGCGCCGGGAACGGTGGACGCGGAATGGCTCCCGTTCGTCGGCGTGCGGGGCTGGGCCTTGCTTACGACTGACAAACGCATTCAGTACCGCGCTTTGGAACGCGAGGCAGTGAGAAGCAGCGGCGTCGCGATGTTTTATTTTTCAAGAAACAACATGAGCGGACGCGAACTTGCCGGCGCTTTGCGTAAAACACTGCCGGCTATGCGCAGGATGTTTGTGGATCGCGAACCGCCCTACTTTGCTGCAATCACTCGCGCGGGTGAAGTCTATCTGCGGCCAGGACTTCGACTGGGCCGGCAGCGTCGGCTAAC
>CAXTTW010000233.1:0-4837 GCA_964247255.1 uncultured Acidobacteriaceae bacterium | reverse complement strand
ATACAGGGCGCAGAGCAGGGCGGCTGCCCAGCAGGCGGCCTCCCCGGCTCCCCGCCAACCTCTACACGCGCGCACGGGTCGCGCTCACGCGAAAGGCGCATGCGCCCAACAGCGACGCCGTCCCGAACAGGACCGCCAGGGGCAGGTCGCTCGCCGTGTGAGGCAGGTTCGCCGGCTTGTGCACGGCCGCGACCTCGGAAAGCTTCTTCGCCGCGATCCCCGTGGGCGCGCCGGGGCCGACGGGGGTGGGCGACAGCAGCCAGAGCGTGACGATCTTCTGCTCGTCCTCCGACAGCTTGACGCTGGTGATGTTGTCGGACTCCGGGTCGACAGCGGGCACGGTGGCTCCGTTCGCCTTGGCGACGGCCACGGCGTCGTTCTTCGGGTACACGAACTCAAGAGCCGGCAGGCCGGGGAACTTCCACCCGCGCAGGTAGGTCGCACCCGCGGACGGGGTTTTCCAATCGACCTCGCCCGTTTTACCCGCGCTCAGGGTTTTGCTGGGGATGCCGATAAACAAAGTGTGGGTTCGCTCCTCCGCGCCGTCGACCTGGAGGATGTACCGGTCGGAAAGGTGGTCGAGTACGCGAATCGAATAGCTGCCGGGCGGCAGGGTTTTGCCCGGAACCGCGGTAAGCGCGGACGCCTGAAAGGAGGCAGAGGGCCGGTTCGCGTCAGCGGCGAGGAGGCCGGCGTGAGCCAGCAGCAGGGCAAGCGAGAAAAGGGAAGCGCGGTTCGGCATGCAGGGGACTCCGGAAGAGTGGGCGCGGCGGCCCGGATCGTGAGCCGCACCAGTATGCCGTTCGGGCCGGAGGGCGGGAAACACCGGAGCGCGACATTTCGGAGAGAAAAGACCTGTTCAGCGAAAGAAGCAGCCTTCTCTACTGCTTTCGTACCCTTCGGGTAATCGTTCTTACCTGGTCGCACTACGATTTAGCATCACCGGAGTACGAAAAGTAACTCCCTGAAAAGCAGCCCGCCAGGCCGTCGACCGCCGGTCAAACGTTACCATCAGAACGCGGGAGGAACGCGAACAAGGATGCGGACGGCTTTTCTGCCTTTATGGAGTGTGCTGGGTCTGGCCCCGGTTGTGGGGGCGGCGGAGGCGGTGCCCAAGCCGCCGGCCCTAGGCGCGCCGCGCGATGTGCTGGTTTTTGAAAACGGCGACACGCTCAAGGGCAAGCTGGAGCGCGAAGTTACCGGCACCGTCTATTTCAGCTCCGACGAGCTGGGCGAGGTCACGGTGCCCTGGAGCAAAATACGCTCGCTGCGGACCGCGACCGGCTATGTCGTGCTTGAAAACAAACCCAATGTCCGGCACAGCATTGTCGACGCTTCGCGAGGCAGTCTCCGGATCGAGAACGATCAGGTCCACGTGAGCCCCGGCAGCGCGCCACCCTCCGAGCTGGGCGGCCGCGAGGTGGTGCGCAATGAGCGTATCGTACCGGGGCGGCAGCCGATCCCGGTCGAGGAGGCGCAGTTCATCCTGGACGACCAGACCTTCGACCGGCAAGTGCGGCGCAACCCCAACCTCTTCGCGGGCTGGAATGGCAGCGCCACCGCCGGAGTTACGGTGGTGAAGGGGACGGAAAACCAGCAGGTGTACAACAGCGCGGTCGCCTTGACCCGGCGTGTGCCGACCGTAAGCTGGCTTGCGGCGCGCGACCGTACCACGGCGGATTTTTCGTCGGCCTACGGCAAGATCACGCAGCCCGCGTACGTGACCGGCGGGCTGCCGGTTGCCGCGATCACTACGCTCACCTCGATCTTCCACGCGGATGCGGAGCGGGACGAATACTTCTCGAACCGCGCCTACGTGCTGGCGCAAATCGCCTTCGACCACAATTACTCGCAGGGGCTCGACCTGCAGCAGATCTACGGCGCGGGTCTTGGCGTCACGGTGATCAAGCGCGCGGTCCAGGAGCTAGACCTGAAAGCCTCGCTCCAATATGAGAAGCAGCTGTTCTTCAGCGGCGCGGGCGGGACCAACCAGAACCTGATCGGTGCCACCCTGTCCGGCACCTACAGGCTCAAGCTGAAGAGTGGGATTGCCTTTACCCAGCAGACCTCGTACATCCCGGCGTTCAATAACACGCGGGCCTACTCGGCGAACGAGACCGACGCGCTTTCCTTTCCCCTGTACAAGAACCTGGCGTTCACGGTAGGGACGATCGACACCTACCTGAACGACCCCCCGCCGGCTGTGCCGCCGGTAACGCGGAATTCGTTCCAGTTCACCAGCGGGGTAACGTACAACATCAAGTCGCGCTATTGAAAAGGGCGGCCGTGAGGGCCGCCCTTTTCCGCTCTACGAGAAAGCTTACGGGTAGACCACCACCCCGCTGAGCTGGTCGGCGTAGCCGCTGTTGACGGCGGCGCCCACTCCGTTGATGACGTGCGTGATCTGCCCGCTGCCGTTCAGCCACACCGTGCCCGCGTCGTGGATGACCACGCCGGACGTATTCGGCACGATCATGGCGTTATCTTCGACGATGTTGATGCCCTTGTTGAAGAACGAGTACATGCCCAGCCCATAGGCCTGGTGCGTCTTCACGCCGGCCGACACCTCGTAGGCCGGGTAGCCGTTGGCCGTCCCGTCCTGCCAGGCCGCCTGGTTCGGGACGTCGTACGGCAACTCGTTCTGGAAGAAAATGGTCTCGCCGCCATTGCCGTTCCACACCACCTCGGACTTCTGGTAGTGCTCGACCGCCAGGCCCAGGGCCGTGACGTTGTCGCCGTTGACGACCAGGCCGTGATCGGCGGTGTTTACCGTCCAGCCCACGTCGCTGCCGTCGGCGGCGGTACCGTGGTCGGCGCGCCAGGCCCAGATATTGTCCAGAATCACATTGTCCTGGTCGATCTCGAGGCTGGTGGTCGCGCGACCCAGCTCCGCCCCGCCCACGCGCAGGTTGATGTCGCTGAGGGTGGTCGGATCGATCGGCAGGCTGAAGTTTTCACCGTGCGGCGCGCCCACCTGGAACAGGACGGGCGAGTTCTTCGGGCCCGCGTCCAGGATCAGCCCGGCGATCTGCGCGCCGAAGCCGAAGCGCGATACCATGATGGCGGCCGTGCCGTTCTGTGGAATCAGCGTGGCGTAGCCCAGGCCCAGCACGACCGTGTCGGGGCGGTTGATCTCGAGCGCCCGGTCCAGGTTATACACGCCGGGGGTCAGGATCAGGTTCTTGCCGGCGGCGAGCGCCGCGTTGATCTGCTGGGCGGTATTTGCCGGCTGCGCGATAAAGAAAGTAAACAGCGGCAGGGAGCGCCCCTTCGGCTGTCCGGCGGCCCAGGTAGTGCCGTGTGTATTGCGCTGGGCAGACGGCGCGAACACGCTGTAGTTGCCGGCCGAATCGATATAGAGAAAGGGCTTTTCGCGGCTGACTGGGGTGGTGGCGAGCACGGTCTCGGGCGGCTTAGGGTAGGAAGGCGCGGGCGCGCCGTCCACGCCGGAAAACACCATGTTCCACACTCCGCCGTCCCAGCTGCCGAGCGTGCTGTCGCGCGTGTACCACTGCTGCTGGGAGCAGGAGCTGACCTTGGCCGTGACGAGGAGGTCGCTCATGAAGCCGCCCGAAGCATTACCGCAATAGGAGTTGGTGAGCTCGAGCCCGCCATTGATCTGGAGCCGGCGCAGGGCGGCCGCCTGCGACACGCCCCACTGCAGGGTGTTGGGCGGCGCGTTCTGGAGCGTGTTCGTCGCCGGGTTGATGGTCATGTTCTCGAGCGAGCGCCAAAAGGTGTCGGTCAGGTTGGCCTGCGGCCATGTCGGCGTGCCGTACACGGGAACGCCGAAGTTCGGCGTGAGAAAGCCGTTAATGGTGACGCCGCCGGGCAGAAAGCCGAGGCCGGCGATCTGCTCGTAATAGCCGACGGGCGCCTGGATGTTGTACGCGCCGGGCTTGAAGAGGACCGCGTGGCGGTTCTGGCTGAACTGGTCTTCCTTGGAGATGGCGGTGAGCTGGTCCTGGATCGTCGCCGATGGGGTAGAAGGGTCGAGGATCAGAACGTTGGGTCCGAAAGGGTTGGCTTGGGCAAAGAGCGCGGGGGAAGCGAGCAGGGCCGCGAGCGCGGCCCCGATGCGGGGTGTAAGCATGGCGATGGGTGTCCTCAAGGGGCAAATCAAGGGTTTTCTCGACTGCGAGGGCGACTGTACGCCGGGATTTCAGCCGCTGTCAAACCATGCGGTGTAAGTCCTTTATTGCTTATCGGCAGGCAGCGGCTGGGTCGCGACCTTCTGCTTGAGCAGGGTCATCACCTCCGGAGGGAGCGGCTTGTCGGCGTTGGCCAGCAGCACCGAAACCTGCCACATCTCCGTTTCGTTCAGGATGCCAGTATAGGAAGGCATGCCGGACAAGCGGATGCCATTCTTGACTCTCCAGAAGGTTTCGCCGGCTGGGTCGTCGCTGACTCCGACCACGCCATGCCCGTGCGGCGCCCACAGCTGCGGCGCGTAAGGGAACATGGCGTTCGCGATCTTGGAGTTGGTGCCGTAAGTGCCGTGGCAACCCGCGCACTTGCCCTGGTACACGTGCGCGCCCAGCAGGAGATTGGCCGGGGTGGCGCTTACCGGGATAGCGGTGGGCATCTCGCGATCGATCCGGGCGTGGAGCGGCACGTTGACGATCCGCTGCTCGGCGGGCAGTTGCGGGTCCCGGACGGCAACCGGCGGGTGGCCGAAGCGCAGCCAGCCCCAGGCGGCGACGGGCAGGCTGATGAGTCCGAGAAGCAGGCCGAGAATGAATCCGCGCATGGGTCGTATCTCCACTCTTACTGGTATCAGGGAACGCCCCGCGCGTCTATGGGTTTTCCGGGCCCGCGCGCCCGGGCCGTCCGGGCA
>CAXTTW010000232.1:0-4847 GCA_964247255.1 uncultured Acidobacteriaceae bacterium | reverse complement strand
GGGCTCCGGCGCTGGCGCGGTTGGCGCGCGCGGGATTGAAGGTGGTCGCGCTCGAGGCCGGGTCGTTTCTGGAGCCGCACGAGTACGCCTCCGACGAAACGGCGCAAAGCTACCTGTACTGGCTGGACGAGCGAATCACCGACGGGGCGAACCCGGTGGCGTTCGGGAAAAACAACTCCGGGATCGGGGTGGGCGGCTCGACGCTGCACTGGGGGGCGTATGTGCCCCGGCCCGCGCCACAAACGTTCAAGCTCAAGACCGAGTTCGGCATGGCGGTGGACTGGCCGGTCGACTACGAGGCGATACGGCCCTATTACGAGGAAGTGGAGCGGTTTATCGGGGTGTCCGGTCCGCAGGACTACTTGTGGGAGCCGGGGCGCAAGTACCCGCTGCCGCCGCTGCCCCTGAACGCGCCGGCGGAGCTGATGCAGCGCGGGTGCGCGGAGATGGGTGTGCGGACCTCGCCCGCGCCGCTGGCGGCGGTGAGCGGGGCGTACTCCGGCCCCCATGCGGACTACCCGGAGCGCGCGGCATGCGTGAACCGCGGGTACTGCCACCAGGGCTGCCGCAACGGGGCCAAGGCTTCGATGGACGTGACGTATCTGCCGGCGGCTGTACGGGCGGGGGCGGAGATTCGTGCGGAGGCTTTCGTCACGGATCTCGAGCGCGACGCCCAGGGCAGGATCACGGCGGTGGTGTACGAGCAGGGCGGGGCGACCAAGCGCCAGCGCTGCGCGGCGGTGATTCTGTCGGCAGGGACGATTGAGTCGGCGCGGCTGCTGCTGCGTTTGGGCCTCGCGAACAGCTCGGGGCAGGTAGGGCGCAACTTCATGGCGCACCCATCGACGCAAATCTGGGGCACATTCGGTGAGGACACCCGGCCGTACAAAGGCTTCCCGGCGTCACTCATCACCGAGGATCCGATGCGGCCCGCGGACGCGGACTTCGCGAGCGGCTACCTGATCCAGAGCTACGGGATCATGCCGGTGACCTGGGCGGAGTCGGTGTCGCGCGGGCGCGGGATGTGGGGCGCGGAGCTGTTGCGCTATCTCCGGTGCTACCCAAACGTCGCGGGGATGGGGATCAGTGGGGACTGCCTGCCATACGAGGGCAACTACATGGAGCTTTCCAACGAGCTGGACGCGCGCGGGCTGCCCAAGCCGTTTATCCACTTCTCGGCCGGCGAGAACGAGAATCGGATGATGGCGCACGCGACCAGGCTGATGAGGGAGATTTGGACCGCGGCCGGGGCGACGGATCTTTGGACGCTGGACCGGTTCGCGCACCAGATCGGGACCTGCCGGATGGGGGCCGATCCGGAAACATCCGTGGTGGACCCATTCGGGCGCTCGCACGATATTGAGAATCTGTGGATCAGTGACAACTCGACGTTTCCGACGGCTCAACCATCGAACCCGGCGCTGACCATCATGGCCCTCAGCCTGCGGACGGCGGATGCGTTTCTGGGGCGGGCGTGAGCAGGCTAGTGGGCATGGCCCTCAGCCTGCGGACGGCGGATGCATCACTGAAATTAAGGAGTCACGACCCCCTGCGCGGGAGGCGGCCACTTCGTGGCGGGCACTTAAGGCGTTGCTCCAGGGGGTGATTTTGGACTCCCTGTTCGTTTGGGTTACTTCCTTTCACCGGAAATTCATCTCCTGGTCAGCTTCGCCGATGCGGCCACGTGCGAGAACGGTACTGGAGGCGCACCCGCATGAAATCTCTTGCCGTTCTCGTATCCGCTTTCTCCTTGGCCGCCTTCACGACGGCTGCGCTGCCGGCGCAGACCGCGCCGGCCACGCACCCCAAGCGCAACATCATCATCTTCGTCGCGGACGGGCTCCGGCACGACTCCGTGAACCCGATAGACGCGCCCACTCTGCTGGCCGCGCGGGTCTTCGGCACGCACTTCACGAACAGCCACTCGCTGTTTCCGACGTTCACGACGCCGAATGCCTCGGCGATCGCGACCGGGCACCTCCTGGGCGACACAGGGGATTTTTCGAACACGATCTACGGTGGCTACCCGGTCTTCGAGTCGGGGAACTTCGGGCAGCTGCCCGGCACGGTGACGCCGTTTGTCGAGAGCGACCCGGTCCTGGCCGATCTGAACGCGCGCTATAACGGCGACTGGCTCAACGAGGAGTCGCTGATGGCGCTGGCGCGCGCGAACGGGTACAACACCGCGTCGATCGGCAAGGTAGGGCCGGTGGCGATCCAGGATGTGTCGCAGCTGCGGGCGAGCGGCGCCGGGTTCGCGCCGACGCAGACCATTTTCGTGGACGATGCGACGGGTTCGGCGGCGGGAATCCCGCTGAGCGCGGCGGTGCAGGCGGCCTATGGGCGCGCGGGGCTGCCGACAGTTGCGCCGACGCGCTCGAACGGAGCCGCTGCGACCTCGCAGGGGAACAACGGCTATTCCGGCAACAATCAGGCGCCGGGGACGCTGGCGGCGAACATTACGCAGCAGAATTACTTCGCGAACACGGTGACCGAGGTGCTGCCGCAGCTGCTGGGCGGGGACAAGCCGTTCGTGCTCATGTTCTGGTCGCGCGACCCGGATGGAACGCAGCACAATCAGGGCGACAGCCTCAACAAGCTGACGCCGGGGATCAACGGGCCGACCTCGAAAGCGGCGGTGAAGAACGCGGATAACGACCTGTACCAGATCGCGAGTTTCGTGGCGGCGTTCCCGCAGGTGGCCGCCAACACCGACCTGTTCGTGACGTCGGATCATGGGTTCGCAACGATCTCGAAGCACGAGGTGGATGCGGCGGGCACGGCGACGAAGGCGTATGCCTCGACCTTCACTTATAAGGACGCGACGGGCCGGCAGGAGGTGAACGCGGGCTTTTTGCCGCCGGGGTTTCTGGCTATCGACCTGGCGCACGCGCTGAACCTGCCTTTGTTCGACCCGGACAGCCAAATCACCGTGGGCAGCGGCAAGGTGTACGAACCGGTGGACCCGACGGTCGCGCAGCAGACGGCGACAGTGCGGCAAAGGCCGGCAGCGGGCGACGGGCTGATCGGCGGGACCGGCGCGATCCAGGACAAGACGGACGCGCGGGTGGTAGTGGCCGCGAACGGCGGCTCGGACCTGGTGTACGTACCGGCGGGCGACTATCAGACGGTGCGTCGCGTGGCGGATTTCCTGACGGCGCAGGACTATGCGGGGTCGGTCTTCGTGGATGACCAGTACGGGCCGATTCCGGGGACGCTGCCGCTGTCCTCGATCGGGCTCCTTGGGACGGCGCAGACACCGCGGCCGTCGATCGCGATCTCGTTCAAGACGTTCTATCTGCAGCCGGGCAATCTGCTGTCGGCGGTGCAAATCGCGGACTCCGGCCTGCAGGAAGGCCAGGGCATGCATGGCTCGATCGCGCGGGACAATACCTTCAATAACATGGCGGCATACGGGCCCGACTTCAAGATGGGCTTCACGGACGATGCGCCGGTGTCGAACGCGGACATCGCGCGGACGTTCGCGTACCTGATGGGGACGCCTCTCGAAGACAACGGCGGGCAGGTAGGCCGAGTGCTGACCGAGGCGCTGGCAGGCGGGCCGGCAACGGTGGGCTCCACGTCCGCGACTAAGGTTTCCGCGGCGACCCAGGCGGGAATGGTCAATGTGCTGCACACGCAGTCCGTGGGGACGGAGAAGTACTTCGACTCGGCATGCATGGTGGCGGCGGGCAGCGCGGATCAAACCTGCAACTGAGCAGTTTTCCTGATGCGGCAGAGCGCAGCCTGGGCCTCTGCACCTTCAGGAGAACGGCCTGGGGGCAGGTCGAAGCAGGCTTGGAGCGGTGCTTGGCAGGCCCATGCACCGCTCTTTTGCGTTGGGTGAACGTTGTGCGGCAAGCTTTGCCGCGAGGCGCGTACGATTTGCTAACCATGGCAACCCGCTTTCGGACGCGAAGTCGCTTGCCCGCCGGTGGCGGCTTCCATGGGAGGCAATGCTCCTCCGCGAGCCGCCGCGCCGAAAGCATTCGCCGCACATCTTATCCCTGTGAGGAATACAAACATGCCGAGCATGAAGGCGGTACTTTCGCTGGCGGCCCTGATCGTGCCCGCCGGCATGGGGATGGCGCAAAGCACGAATCCGGCGACGCCGGGCACGGTGAACTATGTCGAAGGCCAGGTTGCTATCGATGGCAAGGCCGTGAACAAGGCAAACGTGGGTAAGACGGCCGTGGCCGAGGGCGGGACGATCACGACCGGCAACGGCAAGGCCGAGATGCTGTTGACTCCCGGGGTGTTTCTACGCATGGACGCGAACAGCGCCGTGACCCTGGTGAAGCCCGATCTGACACACACCGAGGTAGAGCTGGAGCGGGGCAAGGCGGACGTGGAGGTCGACCAGATCTATAAGCAGAACGACCTGCTGGTGGACCAGGACGGTCAGAAAGTGAAGCTGCTGCAGGACGGGCTGTACGCCTTCGACACGGAGGAGGGGACGCTCCAGGTGTTCAACGGCAAGGCCGCGGTGATGGCCGACGACGGCGATGGCGAAAGCAAAGGGCAAACGGTAAAGGGCGGGCGCGAGCTGGCGCTGAACGGCGCGGACGCGAAGCCGGCGAAGTTCGACAAGAAGGCGGCCGAGGATGGGCTGTACGACTTTTCGAACCTCCGGTCGAACTACCTGGGCCAGGCGAACGCGCAGCTGGCCGGGCAGTACCCAAACGGCAACGGGTTCGCGCCGGGCTGGGCGTGGAACTCGGGGCTCGCGGGCTACACCTGGCTTCCGGGCGACGGGGCGTTCCTGAGCCCGTTCGGCTATGGATTCTACTCGCCGCTGGCGTTTTACGGCTTCGGCGGCTACCAGGGGTACTACGGCGTGTACGGGC
>CAXTTW010000231.1:0-4880 GCA_964247255.1 uncultured Acidobacteriaceae bacterium | reverse complement strand
GACGGACCCCGCGTACACGGCGGCGTTCGACCAGGTCAAGACTCTCGGCGGCGACCCGCGTTTCGGCACGCCCACCGCGCGCACGGGCGACCAAACGGTCGAAGGCATCTTCTGGTCCTATGACGGCACGCCGGCCTTGTGCGCCCCGCCGCGGCTCTACAACCAAGTCGCGCGGGCAATTGTCCTGGAGCACGGGCTGAATAAGTTGGCCGACGCGGCGCAGATGCTTGCCCTCATCAATACGGCCATGGCCGACGCGGCGATTGCTGCTTGGGACTCGAAGTGGCATTATCAGTTCTGGCGCCCGGTGACGGCCATCCGCTCCGCCGACCAGGGCGGCAACACCTCTGTGCGGGCCGACCCGAACTGGTATCCGCTGGGCGGCCAGGCCACTAATACGCGCGGGCCTAATTTCACCCCGCCGTTCCCCGCGTACGTGTCCGGCCACGCCGCCATCGGCGGCGCGCTCTTCCAGATCATGCGGCACCTTTACCCCGAGGACACATCGTTCGTCTTCATCTCGGATGAGTGGAATGGGCTGAACAAGGACACCAACGGCCAAGCCCGGCCGCTGCGCCCGCTCGTATTTCATAACTTCACTGAGGCGGAGCGGCAAAACGCGGAGAGCCGGGTGTACCTGGGGGTGCACTGGCAGTTCGACGCGGACCAGGGCCTTGCGATGGGTCACAGCGTCGGCGATTGGGTATGGAGCCACGCGTTCCAGCCTGTAGAGGGGCGATAACGAAAGGGCTTGCCTCACGACAAGCCCTATAGGCAGCATTCAGAGGCCTAGTCCCGATGGCCCGGGAAGATCGGCCCCCGTCCGAAAAGTGCGTCGGGGCTCAGCGCGTAGATTTTGTTGTTTGTGGCACCCAGCAGCTTATAGCCTGAACTCCAGTAGAGAGTGCCGGCCGCGATCGCCGGGGCGGAGATCGATGTGCCTCCGCTTTGGAGAGAAAACAAGATCTCTCCCGTTGCGGCATCGAGCGCCAAGAAATTGCCCGCCTGGTCCTCGCCATACATGACACCGTTGGCCACGCTGACCGAACCGTAGGTAGCGGCGAACGCGCCCGGCGGCGGAGCGAGAGGCGTGCCCACGAAAGCCGAGTCGTCGACCGCGAGCGCCGGAGTGGGAGTTTGCCAGAGAATCTGCCCGGTGGCCGGATCGAGCGCCGACCAATACCCGCCGTTGGTCTTCTTGCCTGAAGGAATCAAAGTCGTTTCTACGTAATCGGCGTTCGCTTCGGGGATGTAAATGCGCTTGCCGTCGGTTGCCGTTCCGTATTCGATGCCTCCATAGTGCCCGCCTGCTCCGACCTGGGTTCCCCAGAGAACCTTGCCGCTGTCGCGATCGAGCGCCCAGAAGACGCCACTCTTTTGCCCCGCGCCCACGACGTCCCGCTCTACTCCGTCGGAGTGGGTTGTAAATAAGGTCGGCGCGGCACCGAAATCAGTGTCCTGACCGGCCGGTACCGGACACGGTGTGGCCGGCTTGGGGGCGACGTTCACGCAAGTATCGATAAAAGTGTCCAAAAACGTGAATCGCTGGGCCCACTTGACCGCCCCGGTGTCCGTGTCGAGCGCCATAACACTGTCGATGTGGTCGTCGGTGGGGATGCAGGCCTCACGCTGACTGTTCGTCGTGGCGGCCGCCTGACATGCGGCAACCGTCGCCGGTACGGAATAGTTGTTGCCCGTGTCGATATACACAGCTTGCCGGCGGCTGTCGACGGCAAGATTGCTCGACCAGACCGCGCCGCCCGTGTAGCCGGTCGGAACGGTGTACGTCTGCCAAATAAGCTCTCCAGTGCCGAGGTCCAGAGCGACGACCGAGCCGCGAAAATCGATCGTCGTGCCCGGGACGAATGTCGCGGCATATTCCTGATTCGACGCAACCCCGACATACACGCGCCCATGCACCACAACCGGCGAACTGGTGATGAACGCATATGCATTGGTCGCGACCGTGGTTTTCCAGAGAAGCGCGCCGGTCGATTTTGATAGACCGATGACAGTCGCGGAAGCCTGGTCGCCGACAACGATCGTGTCCCGCCCAATCGCGGGACTGACGCGCGAGTAAGATCCCGCGATCCCGGTGACCGCGGGCAGCTTGGTCTCCCAGGCTGCTTTTCCACTGATCGCGTCGATCCGCCATACCGAGCCGCCACTGTCCGATGCATAAACAGCGGAACCTTCCACCGTCGGCGTTCCTTGGACCTCGCCGTTCGCTGCGAAAACCCAGCGAGGCCGCAAGGTGGGTACGGTGAATGGGCTAAGAGCGAACTCGTAGGGGGCGTAGTGATCGTTTGTCGCGCCGTTCCCGGCACTGGTCCACGAGAAAAGCCTTGAGGATCGATCCTCAGGCAGGTTTTCCCATGGGTTTGTCGCCAAAGCGGCGGTGCTGGAAGCCAGCATCAAGAAAGCAGCGGTTGCTGATCGAGCCGAAACATTTCCGCGCATATTCGATTCTCCTCGCCCGAAAGAGTGTCTATCGAGCAAGTCAAGAATACTCTTAAAAAGTGAAATATATTGTCGATATAGCCCGACTACGGCAAAGGTATGAATAAATCGTATTTAGGGCATTGCGTGGGTTTTTACATGCAAAAAAAGGCAGCGAGGAGACTCGCTGCCTTTTTTTGCGCGAACTGACTCACACTTCCAAAATCACCGGCATGATCAGCGGCCGCCGGCTAGTGTGTTTTTGGATATACCGCTTCAGGTCGATGCGGATCTTCTCCTTCATCACCCCGGGGTCGGCTTTCTCCTCGGCGCTCGAGTGGTCGAGCGTCTGCGTGATGACGTTGGCCGCCTCCTTCAGGATGGCGGCGTCCGCGCCGACGAAGCCGCGGGTCACGACCTCCGGGGTGCGCTCGACCTTGCCGGTGAGCTTGTTGATCGTAAGGATGGGCAGCACGATGCCGTCTTCCGACAGGTTGCGCCGGTCGCGGATGACCACGTCGCCGACGACGTCGGAGGTGGATCCGGAGTCGATGCAGACTCGGCCCGCGGTGACCTTGCCGGACTTCTTCGCCTTCGTCGCGGAGAGCTCGAGGATGTCCCCGTCCTCGATGAGGACGGTATCGCCCACTACGCCGGTGGCCTTGGCGAGCTCGGCGTGCTTTTTCAGGTGGCGGTAATCGCCATGAACAGGGATGAAGAACTTGGGCCGCAGAAGGTTGATCAGCAGCCGTTGCTCCTCTTGCGAAGCATGGCCGGAAACATGGATCAGCCCCATCGTGCCGTCGTCGTACAGGATTTCCGCTTCGCGCCGGTACAGGTGATCGATGACCCGGTAAATCGACTTCTCGTTGCCGGGGATGACGCGGGAGGAGAGCAGGACCGTGTCGCCGGGCGAGATGCGCGCGTGCTTATGGTTGTCGACCGCCGCGCGCGACAAGGCGGACATGGGCTCGCCCTGCGTGCCGGAGATGAGCACCATGACGTGCTCGGGTGAGAAATCCCCGATCTGCCCAGGGTGGATGGTGAGGCCCGGCGGCAGATTCAGGTAACCCAGGTCCTGCGCGATCTCGCTCGACTCCATCATGGAGCGGCCGACGATGGCGACCTTGCGGCCATGCTTCTGGGCCAGGTCCAGGGCGATCTGGATGCGGTAGATGGACGACGAAAAGCAGGAAAAGAACAGCTTCTTCTTGGTCCGCTGGAAGACCTCGTCGAGGCGCGGCTTCACGGCCCACTCGCTCGGGGTGTACCCGGGCCGGTCGACATTGGTCGAGTCCTGCAGCAGCGCGAGCACGCCCTTTTGCCCGTATTCGGCGAACTTGTGCAGATCGAACGGCTTGCCGTCCGGCGGAGACAGGTCAATTTTGAAGTCGCCTGTGTGCACGATGACGCCGACCGGGGTTTCGATGGCGAAGGCCACGCAGTCGACCATGGAGTGCGTCACGCGGATGGGCTCGATCGTGAACGGCCCGATGGTGAACTTCGCGTTCGGCGCGATCTCGATCAGCTCGGTCTGGTCGAGCAGCTTGTGCTCTTCGAGCTTGCCCTCGACATAGGCGAGGGTGAACTCGGTGCCGTAGACGGGGACGTTGATCTCGGAGAGCACCCAGGGGAGGCCGCCGATGTGGTCCTCATGGCCATGGGTGAGGAGGATGCCGCGCACCAGTGCCCGGTTCTCGACGAGGTAGGAAATGTCGGGGACGACGATGTCGACGCCGAGCAGTTCGGACTCGGGGAACATGAGCCCCGCGTCGATGACCAGGATGTCGTTTTTGTAGCGGACCGCCATGCAGTTCATGCCGAACTCGCCGAGGCCGCCCAGGGGAATGAGTTTTACCGTGTCTTCTGCCATCTGAATCTTCTACTCTAACAGCTTGGGCGGAGGGTTGAGCCATGGCGACGGCAACGCTGGTTCAGATGGACGAGTACGAGCGGATGGGTTTCGAGCGGGATGTGGAGTACCTGGATGGGGAGCTCAAGGAGCGGGCCATGGTGATGTCGGTGCATGGATTGATCCAGGGATGGTTCATGCAGTGGTTCCTGAATCACGCGAAGGAATGGCAGATCAAGGCCGCGGTCGAGGTACGGACGCGGGTCGCGGCCACCCGCGTCCGGCTGCCCGATGTAGTCGTGGGACCGAAGAAGCGCTGGCCGCAGACGCTGGTCGAGCCCCCCCTGATCGCGATCGAGATCGTGTCGCCGAGCGATGCCTTTACTGACCTCGAGGAGGTCGTGGAGGACTACCAGCGCATGGGGATCGAGAATGTCTGGGTCATCGACCCGCAAAAGCGGGTTGGGTGGGTGTGCGAGCCGGGCAATCGGACGGCGGCGAGGACGCTGAAGGCGAAAAGCGGGCCTATGTACGTGGAACTCGATGCGTTATGGGCATGGCTCGACGAGGGCGACGAAGAGGATGGAGT
>CAXTTW010000230.1:0-4904 GCA_964247255.1 uncultured Acidobacteriaceae bacterium | reverse complement strand
GAGGAGTACTCCGCCTGCGGGGTCTCCGGGCCGTGGAACAGCCCTTGCTCCTTGTAGTACGCCCCCACCAGCGCGACCAGCCAGCTTGGACGCCCGGTGAGCCGCAGGTAGCGCAGCGTTTCGCCGTCGACCGGGAAAATGCCGCAGGTCGCCCCATACTCCGGGGCCATGTTGGCGATCGTCGCGCGGTCGGCGAGCGAGAGCTCCGGCAGGCCGGGGCCGTAGAACTCGACGAACTTGCCGACGACCCCGTGTTTGCGGAGCTTCTCGGTAATTGTCAGGACCAGGTCGGTGGCGGTCGCGCCCTCGCGCAGGCGGCCCGTGATGCGGAAGCCGACCACCTGTGGGATGAGCATGGAGACGGGCTGGCCGAGCATGGCCGCCTCGGCCTCGATGCCGCCCACGCCCCAGCCCAGCACGCCCAGGCCGTTGATCATGGTGGTGTGGGAGTCGGTTCCGACCAGCGTGTCGGGGTAAGCGAACTGCTCGCCGTTCACTTCGGTCGTGAACACGCCGCGCGCCAGGTGCTCCAGGTTGACCTGGTGGCAGATGCCCATGCCCGGCGGCACGGCGGAAAAGTTGCGGAAAGCCGTCTGCCCCCACTTGAGGAAGGCATAGCGTTCGCGGTTGCGCTCCGTTTCGAGCAGCGAGTTGAGGTTGTAGGAGTCCGGCGAACCGTACTCATCGACCTGCACGGAGTGGTCGATCACCAGCTCCGCCGGCTGCAGCGGGTTGATCCTTTGCGGGTCGCCGCCGAGCCGGCGCATGGCGTCGCGCATGGCGGCCAGGTCGACGATGGCCGGCACGCCGGTGAAGTCCTGCATCAGGACGCGCGCCGGCATGAAGGCGATCTCGCGGGAGGGTTCGGCCTGCGGGTTCCAGTTGGCCAGGAAACGTATATCGTCGGCGGTGACGGTGACCCCGTCTTCGCGGCGCAGCAGGTTCTCGAGCAGGATGCGGAGCGCCCAGGGGAGGCGCTGGAGGCCGGAGCCGAGGGCGTCGAGGCGGTAGATCGTGTAGTCCCGCTCGCCGGAGCGGAGGGTGGCGCGCGCGCTGAAGCTGTTCATGAGGGTGCTCATAAAGCGGGAGATCCTTTGCGGTTGCGGAGCGGACGGCGAGAGCTCAAGGATGCGGGGCGCTAGCAGCGCCGGCCACGATCGCGGCGGCCACGGCGAAAGCGTTTGGGGCAAAGCTGAGATGGAAAGCGCCGGGGCATCGTCGGGCTATATTCTAGCGTTGGCTCAAGGTCGATGGGAAAGATTCTGTCGTGAAACCGGCCGCGAGCCTTGACGACGCGCCCGGACAGGCTTTGAATGATGACGTGCGAGTGATTAGGCCCTCGGAGGCCGTCAGATCACCACCGAGGGGTTAGGGCTAGCGCTTTCGCACAAGCCTGACCAGGGCTAACACAACAAGCCAGAAATGCCAATCAAAGGCAATCTGGATTGTGCAATGCAACCAACTGGACGATGTTTTGTCCGTAGGCCACCTCCAGCATTGGAACCGGAGATTGCCGATTGGTGCGGTGAACTCCGGCCAAGCCACTCTTCCGGCTCATCCTGTTCCCGCATGACGCTCTGCTGATGGCTGTCTCAGCCTACTCTGGGCTTCATCCTTACAAACGCTTTTCGAGGCTACCGTAACGGTACGTCCGTACCTACTCGCCCGCGAACGCCTGCCACAACAGCATCCCGTTCAGCGCGACGATGATGCCCGCCACCACCCACCCCGCATACACGGTGACCCGCCGGTTCACGAAGCGGTCCATCACCCCCGCCCGCCCGGTCAGGATCAATAGGGGAATGAGCGCGAACGGCAGCGTGAACGAGAGCAGCACCTGCGACAGGATGATGATCCTGACCGCGTCGAGCCCGCTCGCGATCACGACCAGCGAAGGAATCAGCGTCAGCAGGCGGCGCAAAAAGATCGGGAATTGCACGTCGAGGAAGCCCTCGAGCACCACCTGCCCGGCCATGGTGCCGACCGTCGACGAGCTCAACCCGGAGCACAAAAGCGCCAACGCGAAGATCGTCGCCGAGGCCGGTCCCAAAAGAGGACCGAGCGTTCGGTGCGCGTCCTCGATCGAAAACCCGCTCGCCGCGGCGTGCGCGTGGGCAAACGCGCCGGCCGCCATGACGACCATCGCCGAGTTCACCAGCCAGGCCCCGTTCATCGCGAGCAAGACGTCGTACTTCTCGTAAAACAGCAGCCGAACCCGCGACAGATAGTTATGGTGCGTCCCAACGGCAGGCAGCCCTTGCGCGAGCACCCGAGGCTGCACCAGGGCCGAATGCAGGTAAACCACATGCGGCATGACGGTCGCGCCCAGCATCGACACGGCCACATAAATACTGTCGCGCCCGATGCGCGGCAGGAGCACACTGGTGGCGATCTCGCGCCACGCCGGGTGGATGAAACTAAGCTCGGCCGCGTAGCACAGGCCGATGGCCGCGACGAAAGCGATAATCGCCAGCTCCAGCTTGCGAAAGCCTTTCGTCTCCAGCGCCAGCAGTGCGAAAACGAAGACAGTGGTCGCGAGCGCCGCCAGAAACAGCGTGCCGGTGCGCGACCACCCGTGCGCCAGGAACCACGGGCCGAACAGCAGGTAAAACCCGAGCGCAGCGCCCAGAAACTCCGCCAGATCGGTCGCGATCGCGGAAAGCTCCGCCGCGACCCAGAGCAGAAACGAGGTGCGGCGCGAGAAGTGATCGCGGCAGTTGCGCGGCAGCGTTTTGCCGGTCGCGATGCCCAGCTTGGCCGACAGGTACTGGATCAGAATGGCCATGGCGTTCGACCAGAGCAGCACCCAGAGCAGCCGGTTGCCGAACCGCGCGCCGGCCTCGAAATTCGCGGCGAAATTGCCCGGATCGATATAAGCGATCGACGCCACGAAAGCCGGACCAAGGTGGTGAAGAAACTGCCGCGCATGACGCTTGGAGCGTCTGGCGGGCTCGGCTTGGGCGGTCGGAGACACTCACTTTCAAGTATAGGAGCAACCCGCTACTATCACCTTCATGGCTGAAAAAGAGCTCGCTTCCCCCGACGTGCTTGCGCGCGCGCGCAAGATCAAGGTTTTTCTGATGGACGTGGACGGAACCGTCACCGACGGCGGCGTCTGCCTCCTCGCCGCAACCGACGAGTCCGGCACGAGTACCGTGACCGAGATGAAGGTCTTTAACGCGCAGGACGGCCAGGGCATGTCGCTCGCGCACACGATGGGGATCAAGACCGGCTTCATCACCGGGCGGCGCTCCCCCGCCGTGCTGCGCCGCGCGCAGGAGATGCGGGTTGATTATGTCTACCTGGGCCAGGCGAAGAAGCTGGCTGCCTTCGAAGAAGTGCTCGCGAAAGCCGGCGTAGCCGCCGAGGAAGTCTGCTGGATGGGCGACGATTTGCCGGATATCCCCGTCGCCGAGCGCGCGGGTCTGGCGGTGTGCGTGGCCGACGGCGTGCCGGAGCTGGCACGCGTGTGCCATTACACCACGAAGCGCCCGGCAGGACACGGGTCCGCGCGTGAGGTCATCGAGTTGATCCTCAAAGCGCAGGGCCGTTGGGACGAGGCCGTGCCGAAAGCCCTGGCCTAGCTCCTGAGGCGGCCTCCCAGCGCCTGCACCGTCTGCTCCAGCAAGCGCGACCAGCCTTGCAGCTCGTCCTCGCGCAGCGTGCGTTCGGCGGACTGGAAGACGGTCCGCAGCAGCAGTGAGTACTCGGCATCGTCGCCGCGCAGGACCTCCGCCGGTGCGGCCGACTGCAGCTCCGGGATGCGCAGACAGCGCACGGCCTCCTCGACCGCCGACCACGCGACCCCATTGGGCAGAAGCAGCGAAAAGTCGCGGCGCACCGGCTGGAAGCGCGAAAGCTCGCGCGGGAGCGGATGGCGCAGTCCCAACGCGAGCAGGCGGTCGAAGCGCAGCTCGCCCAGCAGCACCGTGGCGCGCAGCTTGCGGCGGGCCGCCTCGTCCGGGTGCAGCTGGCCGAAAAAGCCGATCGTGGAGCCGTCCATCGCCAGCCGCGCGGACCGGCCGGGGTGCAGCCAGGCAGGCATTAGCCCGAGCTCCGGGGGAGAGCGGTCGAAGTACAGCATCCTGCTCGTGAAGCGCGCGGCGAGTGCTTCGACCAGTCCTTTGGCGGTGTAGAAGTCGACGGGGCGGGCCCGCAAGCTGCCGAACGCGCCGAACGCCAGGCTCGGGCGCTCATCCACGTTTGTGCTGTTCGCCAGAAAAACGGTCCCGAGCTCGAAGAGCGCGCAGTCCTCGACACCACGATGCAGGTTGTGCGCGAGCATCGCAAGCATGCCGGGCACCAGCGAGGGGCGGAGCATCCCGGCCTCCTCGCTGAGCGGGTTCTCCATGCGGGCCGCCGTGTTGGGCTGCGCGGCGGTCAGCTTCGCGTCGGCCTCGGAGCAAAAGGTGCTGGAGATCGCCTCCGACCAGCCCGCGGCCAGAAGGGTTTGCCTCGTGGCGGCGATGGCCGTGGCCGCGGGAGCAGGCCGCACCGCCCCGGTAAAGGCGGGCAGGGTGTTGCGGAAGCGGTCGTAGCCGTGGACGCGCGCGATCTCCTCGATCAGGTCGATCTCGCGCTGGAGGTCGAGCCGCCAGGAGGGGAGCGTGATGTCGTAGTGGGGGTGGTCTTCGCCGGCATCCGGCGCGGGCTCGTGAGCGCGGGCCGGGTTTGTGGTCGCCGCCTGCGCTGCGGACGCGGGCGCGGGCACCTCCTCGCTCACCCCCGGCGCGCCGGGCATCGCCGAGCCGATCTCCATTACCATCCCGTGAGCCAAATCGTGGGTGGGGATGGGTTCATCGGTGGCCATGGCGCAGCCGAGCCCGACCAGGATCGTGGTCGCCTCCGACCCGGAGAGCGGAACGGGCGAGTCCGTCGGCCCCAGCATCCGGTGAACCTCCCGC
>CAXTTW010000229.1:0-4909 GCA_964247255.1 uncultured Acidobacteriaceae bacterium | reverse complement strand
CGCTCCAGCCCGGCCAGGCGCTCCAGCCCGAGAACATCCGGTCCAGCCTGCGCCGGCTCTACGCTACCGGTCTGTACGCGACTATCGAAGTCGACGGCATCCGGACCAACGACGAAGTGGAGATCATCTTCGACGGGACGCCCCAGCTGTTCATCGGGCGGGTCAACGTAGACGGGGTGTCGAGCGAGAACTTCACGAGCCTTCTGGTCGGCGCGACCAAGCTGAGCCCCGGAACCCCCTACACCCAGGCGAAGCTGGACCGCGGTCTGCGGCTGATCAAAAACCTGCTCGTGACCAACGGCTACTACCAGGCCACCGCGCTCGAAGGCCACTCGGTGGATCCCGCGAACCAGCAGATGAACGTAAACTACGTTGTCACGCTCGGTGAGCAGGCGCGGGTCGGCGAGGTCAAGGTCAACGGCAACAGCGGGCTGAGCCCCGACAAGTTCCGCAAGACGGCCAAGCTCAAGCGCAACTCGCGCGTCACCCGCGACACGGTCAACACCGCGCTCGACAAGCTGCGCGCGCACTACCAGAAGCAGCAGCAGCTCGAGTCCAAGGTCGCCCTGGCGGACAAGATCTATCACCAGCCCACCAACCACCTCGACTACAGCTTCGACGTGACGCAAAGCAACAAGGTCGTCGTCGTGGTCAACGGAGTCAAGATCAGCCAGGGCAGCATACGCAACTTGATTCCCGTGTACCAGGAAGGCACGGTGGACGAAGACCTGCTCAACGAGGGCAACCGGCGCGTCCGCGACTTATACCAGCGCAAGGGCTACTTCGACATCCAGGTCGCGCACACGCTCCAGCAGCAGCCGAACGGCGGCGCGCTCATCACCTACAACGTCCAGCTGGGCAAGGTCCACGACGTCGACTCGGTTGCCGTTTCAGGCAACAAGTACATTGCCACCGACCTGATCACTCCGCGGCTCAACGTCCACCCGAACGGCATCTTCGACCCGCGCGGCACCTATTCGGTCGCGTTGGTCGCGAGCGATGTGGCGACCATCAAGGCGATCTACCAGGGCAACGGCTTCGAGAAGGTCGACGTAAAGCCGGTCGTCAAGGACTCCGAGGACGACCCGCGCGGCAAGCCGTCCAAGATCGCGCATATCACGGTCGAGTACGTCATATCCGAGGGTACGCAGTCCAGGTTCGGCTCGTACAAGCTCGTCGGCAACCTCAAGGTGCCGAGCGACAAGCTGCTGCCCCTGCTCAACACCCAGGTGGGCCAGCCGTATAACTCGACCAACCTGACCGGGGACCGCGACGCGATCCTCACCTACTACCTGGCGAACGGCTACGACCAGTCGCAGGTCAACATCAAGCAGGCACCGAACCCCGGGAATCCAAACCTGGTCGACGCCACGCTCGAGATCACCGAGGGCGACCAGATCCACGTCAACAACGTCCTGGTCTCGGGACTCCACTACACCCGCAGCCAGACGGTCGCCGACAAGATCAAGGTGCACCCGGGCGACGTGCTGAACCAGACCGCGCTGATCGACACGCAGCGGCAGCTCTACGACCTGACGCTCTTCAACGGGGTCAACACGGCCGTGCAAAACCCCAATGGCGAGCAGTTGCGCAAGGACGTCCTGCTCCAGTTCACCGAGGCCAAGCGCTGGGACGTGAGCTACGGGTTCGGCTTCCAGTTCCAGACCGGCACGCCGACCCAGAACAACGTGCTCCAGAACATCCAGAACGGGCTGGCTCCCTACGCGAACGCGAACGGCATCACCGGCGCGAGCGTGCTCGTGAGCCTCAACGTTTCGCGCATCAACCTGCGCGGGTCCGACAACTCACTTTCGTTGCGCACCACCTACGGCACGCTCGAGCAGATCGCGCTGCTGACCTTCAACGACCCAAGCCCCTTCGGCAAGAAGAACCTGACCCTGTCGGCCGACGGCGGCTACGACAACGAGCGCTCGATCTCCACCTACTCCGCCGCGCGCACGCTCGCGAACCTGCGGCTCACCCAGCGGGTCGGCCGGCCCACCACTTGGATTTATCAGTACCAGTTCCGGCGCGTCGCGGTGAACGCGAACTCGCTCCAGGTCGCGCCCAGCGAGATTCCCCTGTTTTCGCAGCCAGTCCGGATTAGCGGCCCGGGAGTGACCTATATTCGCGACACGCGCAGGCCTTCCTCGCTCGATGCGGCCGGCGGCACCAACAACACGGTTTCCGAGTTCTACTCCGACAACCGGCTTGGCTCGCAGGCCAACTTCAACCGGCTCGACGGGACTAACTCCACCTACTACCCGTTCGGCACGGTGCATAAGTACGTCCTGGCCCGGCAAACCCGCATCGCCTACGAGCGCGCCTTCGGCACGGGCTTCCAGGAGCTGATCCCCCTGCCGGAGCGCATCTACGGCGGCGGCGCGCAATCGCACCGGGGTTTCGCCATCAACTCCGCCGGCCCCCACGACAACATCACCGGCTACCCCATCGGCGGGGCGGCCGCGTTCATCAACAACCTGGAGCTGCGCCTGCCGCCGCCCACCCTGCCCGTGGTCGGCTCCAGCGTGTCCTTCGTCACCTTTCTCGACTCCGGCAACGTTTTTCTCAAGGGCTCCGACATCTGGCCCAGCGCCATCCGATTCCGGCAGCCTAACCGGGCCGGCTGCCGCGATTTGAACCAGGCCGACCAGGCCGCGCCGGCCCCGGAGGCGAACTCGCTCGGCTTTACCGGGCAGTGCTCCTACAACTACTTTTCGCACGCGCTCGGGCTCGGCGCGCGCTACGCCACCCCTATCGGACCCATCCGGGTGGACGCCTCCTATAACCTGAACCCACCCATTTACCCGCAAATTCAGGGCTTCAACCTGGGCAACGTGAACGCGCCGCCCAACGTCGGGCAGGGCAGCCACTTCAATTTTTTCTTCTCGATCGGGCAGGCTTTCTGAATGCGCGCGCTCCTTCTTCTTCTCGCCACCTTTCCCCTCTACGGCCAGAACGCCGCGCCCGTCCACGCGGACGCGCAAAGCCACGTGACCCCGGCCCAGGAAGGCAAAGCCGCGAGACAGGCGCGGGGTGCCGACGCGACCCAGAAGAGCGGGCAGGCCGCTCAGAACAAGCCCGTGGTGCTCGACAGCGTGGTCGCCATCATCAACGGCGAGGTGCTGCTCGAAAGCGACGTGGAGCAGGAGCGCCGGTTCGAGTCGCTCCAACTGGTGCCGCCCGCGGAAAACACCAATGAGCGCGCCGCCTCGCACCTGATTACCCGAACGCTGATCCTGCAGCAGATGAAGGAGCAGGACCAGAGCCCGCCGCCGCCCTCGCCGGAGGAGCTGGCCAGGCAGATCGCGGAGCTCAAAAAGCAGCTGCCCGGCTGCCAAACCAGATGCGGCACGCCGGAGGGCTGGGCCGCGTACCTGGCGGACCGCGGCCTGAGCCCGTCGGTCGTCGACGCCCGCTGGCGCCAGCGCATAGAGGTGTTCACCTTCCTGAATGAGCGTTTCCGCGCCGGGGTGCGCGTACCCGAGGACCAGGTCGCCGCCTATTACGACAAGCAGCTGGTGCCGCAGTTCCAGGCCAAGCACGAGCGGCCGCCGGCCTTGAAGACCCTGCGCCCGCGCATCGAGGAGATCCTGCTCCAGGAGCAGGTGACCAAGCAGATCGACACCTGGGAGGCGACCCTGCGCGAGGAAGGCAGCGTGCAGATCCTCGTCCCCGCCTACGGGCAAAGCAACAGCCACGCTGAAGACGCAAACGACTTGCCGGGAGGCGCGTGATGAGCACCACACCCAGTTCGCTGTTCGGCCGCCGGGGCAGCACCCTCGGGCAGGCCCCGCGCCCGCGCCGCCTGCTGCTTAAGCTGCTCGTGGGCGCGATCGTCCTCGTGGCCCTGCTGGTCGCGGGCGTCCTCATCTTCCTGTCCACTCCGCAGTTCGCCGGCCTGGTCCGGACCGAGCTCATCAAGGTACTCGCCGACGCGACCGGCGGCCGGGTCGAGCTGGGCGCGTTCCGCTTCCGTCTGCTACACCTGGAGGTCGAGGCCGACAACCTCACCATCCACGGCCTCGAGCCCGCGGGCGAGCTGCCGTACGCCCACCTCGATCGGCTGCGCGCCCGGATCAAAATCATCTCCCTGTTCCAGGCCAAGGTCGGGCTGAACTACCTCGGCATCGACCGCCCCGCGGTTCACCTGATGGTCTTCAAGGACGGCACAACGAACCAGCCGGTCCCAAAGAAGAAATCCGCCTCCACGCCGCTCGACCAGACCATCAATCAGGTCTTTAATCTGGCGGTAGACCGGGCGGAGATCAACGATGGGCGCGTTTTATTCAACCAGCAGGCGATTCCGTTCGCGCTGGCCGCCAACGACCTAGCCGTGGGGATCGACTACCTCGTCCCGACCGACCGTTACAAGGCAACCGTCTCGGTCGCCGACCTCACCGCCCAGCGCGCCCTCGGTGCCCCGCTCCACTCGAAGCTGACCTTGGAAGCCCTGCTCGGGCGCAAGGAAGCCTCGCTCACCGATCTTCACTTCACCGCCGGCGGCTCCGTCCTGGCCGCCCACGCGCACGTAAGCGAGTACACCGACCCGCACTGGCAGCTCTCCGCCAATGGAACCGTGGACCTGCGCGAAGCCGAGGCGCTGGCCGCCGTGCCGGGGCTCGATCGCGGTGTGGTCCGGCTCGATCTCGCGGGGCAGGGAACCACCAAAGCCTTCAAAGTCGACGGCACCACCAGGATCGCGGGCGCGATCTACAAAGGTTCGGGGGTGAACCTCAGCGGCCTTGACGCCTCGACCGAGGTGCATATCACGGAGGACGTCCTGGCGCTCAAGAACCTGCGCGCCCGCCTCGCCACCGGCGGCACCCTCGACGGGGAAGCGCACATCGACCACTGGCTGGCCCCCACGCCTGCCCCGGCGGCTCCGCCGAGCGCGACCGACAACGCT
>CAXTTW010000228.1:0-4923 GCA_964247255.1 uncultured Acidobacteriaceae bacterium | reverse complement strand
AGGACCAGTCCTGCGTCTTTCGTCATTTCCACAGCCGTGGGATGCGCCGGGGGGAGCCCGGCGCGGGAACCGGTGTGGGCGCGGGCAAAAGTGCCTGCCCCCGCCACTCTAAACCGTCGGCTCGGCTTTGCGGTACTGGTAGGCGTGCTCGCGCTGCTCGGCGGCCACAGGCTCGCGGACCGAGGTGCCCTCGACATGCGGCTGGGAGCCCTTGCCGCCCGCGCCCAGAAGCGTTTGCAGCAGGACGTAGAGCACGGGGATGAAAAACAGGTTCAGGATCGTGGACAGGAGCATGCCGCCCACGATGGAGGTGCCGACCGAGTGCCGGCCGTTTTCGCCCGCGCCGTGCGCGAAAACCAGCGGCATGACGCCGAGGATGAACGCGAATGAGGTCATCAGGATGGGCCGCAAACGAAGCTCGGCGGCTTCGATCGCGGCGTCGACGATGGACCGGCCGGAGCGCCGCAGCTGCTCGGCGAACTCGACGATCAGGATGGAGTTCTTCGCCGACAGGCCGATCAGCAGAACCAGGCCGATCTGGCAGTAGACGTCGTTCGGGAGCCCGCGCAGGGACTGGGCGAGCAGGGCGCCCAGCACCGCCATCGGCACGGCCAGCAGGATGATGAACGGCAGCGCGAAACTCTCGTACTGGGCCGAAAGCGTAAGGTACACGACCAGGATGCCCAGGCCGAAGATGATAATCGTCTTGCCCGCCGACTCGATCTCCTGGAGCGCGAGGCCGGTCCAGCTGTAACTCATGCCCTGCGACATGGTCTGCTTGGCAAGCCGCTGCATCGCGTCCAGGCCTTCGCTCGACGACAGGCCGGGAGCGGCGGAGCCGTCGATCTCGACCGAGCGGAACAGGTTGTAGTGGCTGATGACCGAAGGAGCCGAGGTCTCCTGGAGCGTCGCGAAGTTCTGCAGCGGCACGAGCCCGCCCGCGTTCGACCGGACATAGAACTGGCGGATGTCGGCCGCGGTGCGTCGGAACTGCTGGTCGGCCTGCGCGTACACCCGGTACGAGCGCTGGTTGAAGTCGAAGTTGTTGACGTAGCTTGAACCCATGTACACCGACAGGGCATTGGAAATTTCGGAGAAGGGGACGCCGAGCGACTTGGCTTTTTCGCGATCGATGGAGACGGTCAGGAGCGGGTCATTGGCGCGGAAAGCGGTGAACAGCCCGACGAGCTCGCGGCCGGCCGAGGCGCGGGCGACCATGGTGTGGGCCACCCGGTCCAGGTCGTCGAGCGTATTGCGGCCCAGGTCCTGCAGCTCGAACTGGAAGCCTCCGAAGGAGCCGATGCCGGAGATGGCGGGCGGCTCGAACGGGATCACCAGCGCGCCGGGGATCTGCAGGCACAGCGGGCGGATTCGCTGGATGATTGCGGCGGCCGTGTCGCCGGGGCCGGTGCGCTTGGACAACGGCTGCAGCGGCAGAAAGGTGATGCCGTAGTTGGGCGAGGTGCCCGCGAAGGAGAAGCCGGCGATCGAGAAAGTGCCGAAGATGTCCTTTTCCTGCTTGAGCAGGGTGGAGGCGATGCGGTCCTGGATGCCGCTGGTATAGGCGAGCGAAGCGCCCTGCGGCGACTGCGTCTGCACGATCAGGTAGCCCTGATCCTCCTGCGGCACGAACGCGCTGGGGACCGAGCGGTAAATGACAACCGTCGCCGCGAGGCCGCCGATAAAGAACAGCAGCATGACCCAGCGAAACCGGACCACCTGGTGGATGGTGCGCCCATAGCCGCGGACGACCCTCTGGATGCCGCGGTCGATCAGGCCCAGAATGCCGCGCTTGTGCTCCTCGCGTCGCAGCAGCAGGGCGGCCAGCGCGGGCGAAAGCGTGAGCGCGTTGAAGGCGGAGATCGCGATCGAGAACGCGATGGTGAGCGAGAACTGCTTGTAGAGCAGCCCGGTGGTGCCGGGGAAGAACGAGACCGGGATGAATACGGAGATGAGCACGAGCGAGGTCGCGATAACTGCGCTGGTGACCTCGCTCATCGCGATCGAGGTGGCCTCGTGCGCGTCCGCGATGCCGTCGGTGATGTGGCGCTGGACGTTCTCGATGACCACGATCGCGTCGTCGACCACCAGCCCCGTGGCGAGCGTGATGCCGAACAGCGTGAGCGTGTTGATCGAGAAGCCGAAGATCTTGAGAAACGCGAAGGTGCCGACGAGCGAAACGGGGATCGTGACGGCGGGAATGATGACGGCGCGCCAGTCCTGGAGGAAGAAGAAGATGACCGCGATGACGATCACGATGGCTTCGAGCAGGGTGACAACGACGTCGTGGATCCCCTCGGCGACGACTTCGGTGGTATCAAAGGCGACGACGTATTTCAGGCCCGGCGGAAAGGTCTTCGAGAGTTCGAGAAGCGCGGCTTTGCCCAGCTTGTCTACCTGGAGCGCGTTGGCGTTCGAGAGTTGCTGGACGCCGACGCCGACCGCGGAAACGCCGGAGTATTTCAGCTCCTGGGCGTAGTCCTGCGCGCCGAGCTCGGCGTGGCCGACCTCGAACAGGCGCACGACCCCATTGGGGGTGTTCTTGACGATGATGTTGTCGAACTGCTGCGGAGTGGTGAGCCGGCCGATCGCGTTGACCGTGATCTGGAAGCTCTGTCCGGAGCTGTTGGGGGCCTGGCCGAGCTGGCCCGCGGGTACCTCGACGTTCTGCTCGCGGATCGCGTTGATCACGTCGGTGGCGGTCAGGTTGCGGGCGGCCAGGCGCGTGGGGTCGACCCAGATGCGCATGGCATACTTGCGCTCGCCGAAGATGACCACGTCGCCGACACCCGAGATGCGCTTGAGCGCGTCCTTGATGTAGACGTCGATGTAGTTGGAAATGAAAAGGCTGGAGTAGCGGTTGTTTTCGGCGTAGAAACCCGCGCCGAAGACGAAATTGGAGTTGGCCTTGGTGACCGTGATGCCGCTCTGGTTCACCTCCGCGGGCAGCTGGCCGGTGGCCGAGGAGATGCGGTTCTGGACGTCGACCGCCGCAATGTCGAGATCGTAGCCGGTCTGGAAGGTGGTGGTGATGGCGCTGGTGCCGTCGGAACCGGAGGTCGAGGAGATGTACTGCATCCCCTCGACGCCGTTGATAGCTGTTTCGAGCGGGCGGGTAACCGCGGCCTCGACCACCTGCGAGTTGGCGCCGACGTAGTTGCTGGTGACGTTGACCTGGGGCGGGGCCAGTTGCGGGTACTGCGCGATGGGCAGCGTGGGGATGCACACGGCGCCGGCCAGGATGATGAGCAGCGCGCAGACCGATGCGAAAACGGGGCGGCGGATAAAGAACTCGACCACGGTGGTTCCTTTCCCGGCTTAGCCGAGCGGGTGGACAGGCATGCCGTCGACGAGCATGGACAGGCTGGACAGGATGACTTTTTGTCCCGGGGCCAGGCCGCCCTCGATCGCGTAGTCGTTGCCGACGGTGTCGCCGAGCTGGACCGGGATCTGATGCGCGCTGTACTTGCCCGAAGCGTCGGCCTGGGCGACGTAGACGAAGGCCTGCCCGCCGAGGCGCGTGACGGCGAGCACGGGGATGACCGGCTTCGGCTTGGAGGACCAGATGACGCGCGCCTTGACCAGCTGCTGATTGCGCAGACGGGCCAGCGCCCCGGAGGAGACCGGGGCCTTGACCAGGATGCCCTGGAGCCCGTTGTCCACCTGCGGCGATAGGAAGTCGACCTTGGAGGTCTCGACCGGGTTGCCGTCCGCGTCCAGGATGCTTACCGGCAGGCCCAGCTTCAGCTCCGCGGCGCGCTCGGTCGGGACGTAGATGTAGGCCTCGAGATCCGTGTTGGCGTCGAGCGTGGTGAGCAGGGTCGAGGGCGTCACATAGTCGCCGATGTGCACCGGCACGTCGCCGATGGTGCCGGCGAAGGGCGCGACGAGCCGGTAGTAGCCCAGCTGCCGCTTCTGGGTGGAGGTGGTGGCGGCGGCGGACTCGTAGTCGGCCTTGGAGTTGCGGAAGTTCTGGAGCGCCTGATCGTAGGCGTCACGCGAGGTGATGCCGGCCTCGAAGAGCTTGCGCTGGCGCTCGACCTGCGCCTGGTTGTACTGGTAAACGGCGAGCTTCTGCTGCTCGGTGGCCGAGGCGGATTCCAGGGTTGCGCGCTGCTTGATGGGGTCGATCTCCATCAGGACCTGGCCCTGTGCGACGTGCTGGCCGGAGACGACCTGGATGCCGGTCAGGTTGCCGTCCACTTGCGGCTGGATGGGGGGGGGGCGGCGGCTCTTGATGGTGGCGACGTAGGTGTCGCCGAGCGGGACGGGCGAGTTGCTGACAGTTTGCGTCTGAACGGGCAGGCCGCCGGGGGGCAGCGCGAAGCCGCCGCCGGCGGCATCGGCTTTCTTATGGGCGCAGGCGGCCAGGGGGGCAAGAACCGCGAGAGCGAGCGCGGCAAGGAGGGCGGGACGTGCTTGGATGGTCACCGGAATACGATCCTCACAGAGTGCGAAGCCGGGCCCGGCGGAAGGGCCGAGGCAGGCTTGCTGGTCGCCTGTTGGATGCGACGGGATGTTTCCGGCTGCAAATAGTTGCCTGCGGAACCGGGGCTGTTCGTTGCGGAACGCACCGACGCGGACAGCAGGCGGGAGCCGCTCGAAACTCTTAAATGAATGCGACCGACTGCAGCCCCGCCACCTCGAAGCGCTTGCGGCAGCGGATGTTTTTGCAGGCCAGCTGGTCGTCGCGGCGGACCATATAGGACTGCGCCTTCGCGAACCGGGCACGGTCGCGCTCGTCCGCGCCCCGGCCCAGCTGGGTCTTTTTGCGCCGCACCAGCCAGCCCACCTGGTACTCGTCGGGCTTGCCGCAGTGCGGGCAGGTCAGGGTGTGCGTGCGCTGCTCGGGTGTTTCGTTGAAGAAGTCGCGCTCTTCCATGGGCTTTATTATCCAGCATGGGGGTACGGGGGCAGTGAAGA
>CAXTTW010000227.1:0-4925 GCA_964247255.1 uncultured Acidobacteriaceae bacterium | reverse complement strand
CCCCCCCCCCGCTGCGGGCGCGTCCGGCCGCCCCCCCCGCCCGCGCGCGGCGGAGCAGCGCCAGGCAGCGCGCGCGCAGCTCGACGAGCGAAAGGGGCTTTGAAAGGCAGTCGTCCGCGCCGGCAAGCAGGCAGTCCGCGCGGAGCTGCGGGCTCCCGTCCCCGGTCAGAATGAGCAAGGGGCAGCGCGGGACGAGCTGCCGCACACGATGGATAAGGGTGCTCGGATCCGCGTCGGGCGCTTCTCCGTTGAGCGCCAACTCCAAGTCGAGCAGCACTAAGGCCGGTTCCCGTTCAGCCAGGGTGGCGAAGAAAGGCGCGGCATCGCAGACCTGCTCCAGGCTCGCCTCGTTCATGTCGGCAAGCGTGCGCCCGAGGCGTTTCGCGAGCGCCGAATCCTTCACCGCGAGCAAAATGCGCATCCCGTCCCCTCCCTGAATGCGAGGTTACGGGCTGCCAAAGCGAAACCCAAGCGAAACGATGTCTCGTTACGCGGCAGCAGTCTCAATCCGGGAAGCTCGATTTCGCTGGTTCCATTTCGGAACTGCCCCTCGTCTTCTCTTCAGAAAAGCATTGACACCATCCTCGTCTTACCCCTGTCCGTAGAATGCTGCTCCACCAAGAGAAGATCTGACGAAGGTCGTGCTTGCTCATTCGCCTTCTCTTCGCTACGATGGGCTTCTATGGCACTGACGAAGCGGCAGAAAGAGATCCTCGACTTCATCAAGGGCTTCCTGGCCGAGCACGAGTACTCGCCTTCCTACGAAGAAATTGCCTCCGGCATGGGTCTCAAATCGCTCGCGACCGTGCACAAACACATTGCGAACCTGTTCGCTAAGGGCGTGCTGCACAAGGGGCACAACCGAAGCCGGTCCATCGACGTGCTTTCGCCCGCGGAGATGCATGCCCCGCAGCGGCCTCCAAGGGCATGGATGGGCGCGCTCGACATGGGCCGCCTGCCCTTGATGGGGCGCATCGTTGCCGGACTGCCGGTCGAAGCCGTGCAGACTACGGAGTCGATCTCGCTGGCCGACATCGTGGGAACCAAGGACGTGTTCGCGCTCGAAGTTCGCGGCGACTCGATGCGGGACGAGCATATCGTCAGCGGGGACTACGTACTGGTGGAGCGGACCCGGACGGCCCGGGATGGGGAGATCGTCGTTGCCCTGGTACGAGGGGCCGAAACGACCCTCAAGCGGTTTTATCACCAGGGAAGCACGGTGAGACTCCAGCCCGCCAACACGGAGATGCAGCCGATTCTTGTTCCTTCGGCCCAGGTCGAGGTGCAGGGCAGGGTGCTCGGCGTTTTGCGCAGGTACTGACAGGCACCCACAACGAAAAACCCGGACGCGAGGTCCGGGTTCGATACGAGTGGCACGCTTCCGCATTCAGGAAGCGGCCACGCCGTTTGCCGCGATCACCTTGGTGACCGTTTTCGCGATGTGGTCCTTCGGAACATAGCCCACGATCTGATCGGCAAGCTTGCCGTCCTTGAAGATCAGCAATGCCGGAATACCGCGGATCCCGAAACGCGCGGGTGTCGCGGAGTTGCGGTCCACGTCCATCTTCATGACCTTGAGCTGCCCTTGAAAATCCCGCGCAAGCTCGTCCACGATGGGTGCCAGCGCCTTACACGGGCCGCACCACGCCGCCCAAAAGTCGACCAGGACTGGCTGCGCGGACTGGAGTACCTCGCGCTCGAACGAGCCGTCATTTACCTCGGATACGCCTGCACCTGCCATGCCGTTCTCCCTTGTCATTAACCGAAATGCCCTCTGCTTCGAAAGGACTCGATAGATAGATGCGGTGCGTTTCGCGTTGGTCGCATGGCCTAAACGGAAGCGCCCGTGCTGAGAAAAGCCACGGGCGCGGGAGCAGCCCTCCCCCAGAGCTGCCCACCGCACGAACATAGAATTTACAGGGTGCAATGTAAAGAAAACTTAGGTAACAGAAAATAACCATTGTCCTGAACTGGATCAGCGCCTAGACCAGTCCAAGCTCCGCGGGCTCCTGGCCGAGCGAGGAGGTAAGAATTTCGGCCAAACCGAACGCGCCGCACCGCTCCTGGACGCGGGCGCTGGCGCCAGCCGCCGCCTGCTCGTCTTCCAACAGCAGCAAAACGCCCGACCCAGCCCCGCTCAGGGTAACGCTCAGGATGCCGTCCCGGCCCGCCAAGGGCAGGAGCCGCGGCAAAAGCGGGCAAGCCTCTGACCGAAACGGCTGATGTAGCGTGTCGCGGGTCGCCGCCGCGAGCAGGCCCGCATCGCCGCGCGCGAACGCGGCCGTGAGCAGGGCGACATTCTGCAGGTTTGGGACGATCGCGGCGCGCGGATATTCAGACGGCAGCACCCCGCGCGAAGCGGTGGTCGCGAGCGCGGCGGGCGGAAGGGCCAGCAGCGCATGCCAAGTAGGGGGCGGCGCGAAGCTGACCGCGCGGACTTGTGGACGGCGCCCGTGCAGGGGATCCGCCTCGACCCCTGCTACCGTGAAGCCGCCGAAAACACAAGCCGCCGCGTTGTCCGGGTGGTGCTCGAGCGCGGCGGCTTCATCCAGGATGCGCGCTCGAGACCACCCGAAACCGCCGTACAACGAAGCGAGCGCCAGCCCGGCAAGGCGCGAAGCGGCCGAGGAACCGCAGCCCATGCCGATCGGGATGCCGTTGCGGACCTCCAGGGCGAGCGGTGTAGGTTCGCCGCGGCCATACCGCGACCATGCTTGCCGGTAAGTGTGGAGCAGCAGGTTCGGGGCGACCTGGCCGCAGATCTCCGGATTGCGCCCAGTCGCGCGCACCTCGAACGTGGGCGACGGAGCCGCGTCGACCTCCAGATACAGGGCGAGCGCCAGGGCTGCGGTGTCGAAGCCGGGGCCAAGATTGGCGGAGGTCGCGGGCAGCCGCAGGCGGACGGGTCCGGAAACGCTCACGCGAGAACGGGTTCCTCTTTTTCCCGCGCAAGGACGGCCAGAACGGCATCCGCGGACGGTTCAAGCGCGGTGGAGGGCCGTCGGCTGGCTTCGATCGGTGCAGCCAAGGGCCCTGCTTCTTCGGCGGAAAGAAGGGTTCCCCGGTGGTAGTCGATCGTATAGCCGGAATCCTTGAGGGTGTGGCCCGTCAGGAAAAGCACGGCGGAGTCGCCCTTTCCGATCACGCCGGCGCGCTGCAGCTTCTTGAACCCGGCCAGTGTGACGGCGGAAGCGGGCTCGCAGCCCAGGCCCTCGCGGCCCAGCTCGGCCTTCGCCAGCGCGGTCTCGGCCTCGGACACCTGCTCGCACCTGCCGCCTGTCTCCTCGAGCACGCGCCGCGCCTTGCGCCAGGAAGCGGGATTGCCGATCTGAATGGCCGACGAGCGCGTGCGAGCATGGACAGGCTCGAGCAGGTCCGCGCCGGACTGGATCAGACGGTAAAGCGGGTTGGCGCCCTCGGCCTGCACGACGTGCATGCGCGGGAGCCGGCCGGTGAGCCCGAGCGCGCGCAACTCTTCGAAGCCCTTGCCCAGCGCGGAAACGTTGGCCAGGTTGCCGCCGGGCACCAGGATGTGATCGGGCACCTGCCAATCAAGCGCCTCGGCCAGCTCGAACGCCGGAGTTTTCTGGCCCTCGAGCCGGTAGGGGTTGACTGAGTTGAGCAGGAAGATGGGCGCGCGGCGGACCAGCTCGGCCAACACCCGGACACAGCCGTCGAAGTCGGTGCGAAGCTGGTAGGTTTCGGCACCGTAATCCATGGCCTGCGAAAGCTTGCCCCAGGCGATCTTGCCTTCGGGTATCAGCACCAGCGCGCGCATGCCGGCGCGGGGCGCCTAGGCGGCCATGGCTGCGGAAGTGTTGCCGGTCGAGGCGCAGGCGACCGTGTGGAAGCCGCCCTCGCGCGCGACGGACAGCGCGGCCGTCATTCCGGTGTCCTTAAAGGAGCCTGTCGGATTCAGCCCCTGGTGCTTGGCGAAGAGCCTATCATGCCCGAGCGTCCGCGCGTTGTGGCGCAGGTGGTAGAGCGGGGTGTTGCCTTCGCGGAGCGTGACGGCCTCGGACGGCCGGTCGAGGATGGGCAGCAGCTCGCGAAAGCGCCAGACGCCGCTCTGGTCGATCGCTTCGTGCGAGACGCGCCGGGCCCGCCACACCTGCCGAAGCACGCCGGCATCGTGCGAGGGCAGCCCGGGATAATGGACCGCATACAGGTCGCCGCAGGGGCAACGGAGATCACCGGCCAGCGCGGACGGCGCGACCGAGCAGCCGCAGCCGGTGCAGACAAGCGTGTGAACCGGGGCTGCCGCGGCGGCTTCCGCGAAGGGGGAAAAGGTGGCGTGCGCCATACGTGGTTAGCCTAGCACTGCTTGGTGGTCGCGAGGCGGGGTGGACGTTACGGAAGGTATGTGCGAAGGCGGGATTTCACTCCGTTTCCGTTCGCGCGCGGCTGCAAGCGGTTGCATACATTCGGTCCCCCGAGAAGTGCCGAGCCGCAAAAGTATCGATGAGACCGCTTGGAAGGCTGAGGGAGCCTCTTTGCCGAGCTCGCACGCGGACACTGGACCGGGACTGCTTCCTTCGGATGCGCTTCGGTCCTCGCACAAACGCTGGGTCTTTCCAGAGTTTCGACAGTTTTCCGTGCGAATTGATACGAATAATCGTAAGATTCCAGCCATGGCGCAGCAGCTCACACCTCGGGAAGCGGCGGTTCGGCTCGGCATCTCCTACCCGACCATGAAACAGTGGCTGTACCGGGACAAGATCAAGGCGACCCGCACGCCGGGCGGCCACTATCGCATCGCCGAAGCGGAGCTCGACAACCTGCTCCATGCAGCCAAGCGGCCCGAAACGCCCCGCCGCGAAATGATGCGTACAGTTTCCGGGCGCAACCAGCTGGTGGGGCGCGTGGTGGAGGTCAAGGTGGACGGCCTTTTGGCGCAGGTCAAACTCTCGATCGGAGGGCAGGTG
>CAXTTW010000226.1:0-4928 GCA_964247255.1 uncultured Acidobacteriaceae bacterium | reverse complement strand
CGCTGCCGCCGCCATGCGGAACACCGGGCTCGCCAGGATCAGCCCCGCGCACACCAGCGCCGCCGCCCGCCGCCCGCCCCAGCGCAGCGAAGCGAGCAGCAGCACCGGCCAGAAAAGATAAAACTGCTCCTCAACCGCGAGCGACCAAAGGTGCGCGGTAAAGACGGTCGCGTCCCCGGGCACGACGTTGGTCAGGAACAAAGCCGCCGCCGCAAGGCCTTTCCAGGGCACGGCCATCCCGGCACCCAGGCACACCGCCGCGACCACCCCCAGGTACACCAGCAGGGGCGGCAAAATGCGCGTCGCGCGCCGCAGATAGAAGTGCCCGAGCCTCGCGCCTCCGGCCCGTCCCGCTTCCCGCAAAAGCATCGTCGTGATCAGAAAGCCGCTGAGCACGAAAAACAGCTCGACCCCGTCCGGGCACGCGGCAAAGCCGTGCAGGATGACGAAGCGCTGCTGCAGGTGCAGCAGAAGCACGGTCACCAGCGCGAATGCGCGAAGACCGTCCAGGCTGCGGACGCGGTTGCGTTCCCCGTTCATGCTCGTCGCGTTGCTCGCTTTCCAGTTTCCGCACGCCGGCGGGCCGCCCCAATGCAAAAACTACCGGGCGCATCGCTGATTCTTGCACGGCAGTCCCGCCCCGTGGCAACTGAGCGCCCTGCCCGGCAAACACGATCCGGTAAACTTAAGGGCACCTGAACCCGTCTCTCCTACCGATGGCTCCTACACCGTTCTTCGCAGAAACCGCCGCCCCAGCTTCCACTTTCACGCGCACGTTCGACCGCATCCGCTCCCGCGAGGCGCGCATCGGGATCGTCGGCTTGGGCTATGTCGGCCTGCCGCTCGCCCTGCTCTTCTCCGAGGAGCGCTTCCGCGTCACGGGCCTGGACATCGACCCCGAGAAGGTCGCCACGCTCAACCGTGCAGGATCCTACATTGTCCGAATTCCGGGCACGGAGATCGCGCTCGCCCAGCAGGCGGGTTTCTCCGCGACCGCGAATTTCGAGGCTGTCGCGGAGATGGACGCGGTCGTCATCTGCGTCCCCACCCCGCTCTCCGAGCACCACGAGCCCGACCTGAGCTATATCGAGCAGACCGCCCGCGCGCTCGCGCCGCACCTGCGCGCCGGCCAGCTCATCGTGCTCGAAAGCACGACCTACCCCGGCACCACTGAAGAAGTCCTCATCCCGATCCTCGAAGCGGGCGCGCCCCGCTCTTCGCAAGGTGCCCTCCGCGCCGTACGGTCCAAGGGCGAGCAGGGCTTCTTTGTCGCCTTTTCCCCGGAGCGCGAAGACCCCGGCAACGACACCATCGCCCGCCGCGATATTCCCAAGGTGATCGGTGCGTACGGCGAACCGGCCGGGGCATTGGCTGCCGCGCTGTACGGGACGATCTTCAACACCACCGTGCCGGTCTCCTCCCCCGCCGCAGCGGAGATGACCAAGCTGCTTGAAAATATCTACCGCTGCGTGAACATCGCCTTGGTCAACGAGCTCAAACAGCTTTCCATGCGCATGGGGATCGACATCTTCGAGGTCATCGACGCGGCCAAGACCAAGCCCTTTGGTTTCCAGGCGTTCTATCCAGGGCCTGGCCTGGGCGGCCACTGTATCCCGATCGACCCCTTCTACCTGTCCTGGAAGGCCAGGCAATTCGACTTCCACACCCGCTTCATCGAACTCGCCGGGGAGGTCAACGGCGCGATGCCGCAGTATGTGATCGACCAGACGATCGAAGCGCTCAACCAGCGCCGCAAGCCCCTGAACGGTTCGCGCATCTTGGTCCTCGGCTTGAGCTATAAGCGCGACATCGACGACCTGCGCGAGTCGCCTTCCCTGCCCATTCTGGAACTGCTGCGCGCCCGCGGGGCCGAGGTCAGCTATCACGATCCGTACTTCGCCCACGTCGGCCGCGGCCGCAACTACGACCTCAACATGGATTGCGCCTCGCTCGACGACCTGGCCCAGTACGACTGCGTCCTGATCGCCACCGACCACTCCGACTACGACTACGCCCGCATCGTGCGCGAGGCGCAGCTGGTCATCGACACCCGCAACGCCACCCAGGGTTACGAAGGTAAGAACATCGTGCGCTGCTGATGCCGTTTCGGCCCCGGAGTCCTGTACGCTGTTGCCAACCGCGCGCCAACAAGCGCGCGAACCCCGCCCAGGAGCCCCGGTTTGGAACAGTTTCCGCGTCTTGCCCGCCTGCCTGCCTATGTCTTCAACATCACCGGCGAGCTCAAGGCCGACGCGCGCCGGCGCGGCGAGGACATCGTCGACTTCGGGATGGGCAACCCCGACGGCGCGACCCCGAAGCACATTGTCGATAAGATGATCGAGGCCGCGGGCCGCCCGGAAACCCACCGCTACTCCCTCTCCAAAGGCATTCCACGGCTTCGTAAGGCCATCGCCAACTGGTACGGCACACGCTACAACGTCGAGATCGACCCGGCATCCGAGGCCATCGTCACCATCGGGTCAAAGGAGGGCATCGCCCATCTATGCATGGCCACGCTCGACAAGGGCGACGTCGTCCTGGTGCCTAACCCCAGCTACCCCATCCACATCTACGGCCCGGTCATCGCCGGGGCGAGCATCCGGTCGGTGCCGGTCCACGACACCGCGGCTTTCCTGTCCGAGCTCGAGCAGAGCATTCCGCTGATGTATCCCAAGCCCAAGATGCTCATCCTCAATTTTCCCGCGAACCCGACCACCCAGTGTATCGACCTGCCGTTTCTGGCGCGGGTGGTCGCCCTGTGCCGGGAGCAGGGCATCTGGCTGGTGCACGACCTGGCCTATGCCGACATCACCTTCGACGGCTACCGCGCGCCCTCCGTGCTCGAAGTACCCGGCGCCAAAGACATCGCGGTCGAGTTCTTCACCCTTTCGAAGAGTTACAACATGCCGGGCTGGCGCGTCGGTTTCATGTGCGGCAACCCCGAGCTGGTCGCGGCGCTGGCCCGCATGAAGAGCTATTGCGATTACGGCACGTTCACGCCGATCCAGGTCGCGTCGATCTGCGCGCTCGAAGGGCCGCAGGCGTGCGTGGCGTCCATCACGGAAACGTACCGGAAGCGCCGTGACTGCCTGGTCGCCGGCCTCAACAAACTGGGCTGGCAGGTCCCCTCGCCGAAGGCGACGATGTTCGTCTGGGCACCGATCCCTTCTCTGTACAGGGACGGCGAAGTGACGGGGGAAAAGCTCGCCTCGCTCGACTTTTCGACCAAACTGCTGCGCGACGCGAAGCTCGCCGTCTCCCCCGGCATCGGCTTCGGTGAACACGGCGACGGCCACGTCCGCTTCGCGTTGATCGAAAACGAGGAACGCACCCGGCAGGCGCTGCGCGGGTTGCGCGCGATGTTCACGAAGGACGGGGTACGGGAGCCGGTGGGAGTGGGTGTAGTTTAGCTAAATGGAACGGCTCTCAGTCGCTATCGTCGCGTGCAACGAAGGAGCGAACCTGAGGCGTGCGCTCGAGAGTGTCCGGTGGGCGGATGAGATTGTGCTGGTGGATTCCGGTTCGACCGACGACACATTGGAGATCGCGAACGCGTTTCAAGCCGTTGTCTACCATGAAAAGTGGGAGGGCTACGGCAGACAGGTGAACAGGGCGATCGATCGCTGCACACAGCCTTGGATTCTGAACATTGATGCGGACGAGGAGGTTAGCCCGGAGCTGGCATGCGCTATTCAGGGTGTGCTGCACGAGCCTCGGTTCGACGCCTACTGGCTTCCTCGGCTGAACCAGATTTTCGGCCGGTGGATGCGGCACGGAGGGCAGTTCCCCGACTGGAAGCTTCGGCTGTTTCGGCAGGGCGCGGCACGGCTGCGTGAAGACACCGAACCGCACGCCACGCCGAAAACCCTGGCGCGCAGCGGTAAACTCGAGGTGAGGGGGGGGGGGTGTTGAGGCACTATCAATACCCGCCGTGGGCCGTGTACTTCGAACATATGAACCGCTACAGCTCGGCGACGGTGCCCCTGCTGATCCGTCGCGGCAAGACGAGCCGCTCCGCTTGGGCCTTCGCCGTGAATGCTGCAGGAAACCCCATTCTCACCTTTCTCTACAACTACATCCTACGTCTCGGCTTCCTGGACGGCCGCGAAGGTTTGCTGTTTCATCTTTATCACTCCCTCTATGTGAACTGGAAGTATGTGAAAGCCTGGAAACAGGAGGCGGAAACGGCTCCGCCTCTGCCCGGACCATCCTGAAAGCAGGCCGTCAGTTGTAGTAGCACCAGATGTTGTTGCCGTAGCCGGACTTCCCGCACTGGTACAGGTGTCCATTGAAGTAGTCGAGGTACGGTGATTCCGTCAAAATCTGTCCGTACTGTATTGCGGGTTGAAGCTTAAATTCAGCGCGACTGTCGTACCCCAAAGGTTGTTGTCGCTGTAGTAAGACCGGCCCTGGAGCGCGAAGTACCCATTGGAGGGCTGATAGGCCAATGCGGGATCACCTCCAAAACGTATCCCTTGAAAGGTGTTGCAGGCATTGCCCGCGGTAAAGTTTCCGTTCTGGTCGTTCGTATAGCAGACGACTGGGAAGCCGCTTCCATCACCGCTCGTATAAGCCATGTAGAGCGCCCCGTTCGCTTGCCAAAGACTGGCTCCGCTGCCGCCGGCGGGTCCGGGACTGTTTGTATTGGCGCTGAAAGTTCCACTTAAAGTCGTTCGAATAGCTGTAAGGCAGCTAAACGGCGTGACCGCCGGATTATGCGACGTGACCAGGTCAGTTTACTTCCGGCTGTGCAGGTCGGATTCGGGTAATGTGCTTGCGCGAGATACATGCCCTTCTTCAAGAGCCCTCACGGCGCTTACGCTCCTTTGTGTGCCCTGCGTCCGCTATCGCGCCTTACCGCCGGGCCGCGTCCGTCGACCTGCGGGCGCGCTGCGCTCCGAGCGGGCGCGCTGCGCTCCGAGCGGGCG
>CAXTTW010000225.1:0-4933 GCA_964247255.1 uncultured Acidobacteriaceae bacterium | reverse complement strand
GTGGTACGCTCTGGTCGCGCAACAGGCGCTCTGAATGAGGTGCTTCTGAAACGGATTTGCATTCTGGGCTCGACCGGCTCCATCGGCCGAAGCACCCTGTCTATCGTGGAGCAGTTTCCCGAGCGGTTCTCCGTTGCCGCGCTGGCGGCGGGACGCAATCTGGAGGCCGTCCTGGAGCAGTGCGTCCGCTGGCGGCCCCTGGTGGTCTCCATCATGACCGAAGAGCTCGCCGCCGAGCTGCGGGCGGCGCTGTGGCAACGCGGCGTCACCGGGTCGGAGGTGGTGTGGGGCGTCTTTGGTACCGTGCACGCGGCGACCTTGCCGGAGGTCGATTTGGTGGTCTCCGCCATTGTCGGGGTCGCGGGGCTGCAGGCGACCTACGCCGCCGTCCAGGCGGGCAAACCGGTCGGCCTGGCGAACAAGGAGGCCATGGTGGCCGCGGGCGAGCTGCTCACCTCTGCCGCCCGGGCCGGGAACGTCCCGCTGCTGCCCATCGACTCCGAACACAACGCCGTGCACCAGTGCATGCGCGCCGGGCGGCTCGCGGAGGTCCGCAATGTCTGGTTGACGGCTTCCGGCGGGCCTTTCCGAACGCTGCCGCTCGACCAATTTGCCGGAATCACGCCTGAGCAGGCGCTCCGGCACCCCACCTGGGTCATGGGGCAGCGCATTACGATCGACTCGGCGACGATGCTCAACAAGGGGCTGGAGATCATCGAGGCTTGCCGGCTGTTCGACCTGCCCCCGTCTCAGATCCAGGTCACGGTACATCCTCAATCCACCGTGCACTCGCTGGTCGAGTACATCGACGGCTCCATCCTGGCGCAGATTTCCGTCACCGATATGCGCCTGCCTATCCTCTATGCTCTCTCGTACCCGGACCGGGTCGAGTCGACCTTGAAGTTCGACATGCGCGCCCTGGCCGACCTCCACTTCGAGCAGCCCGATTTTGCGCGCTTCCCGTGCCTGCGCCTGGCCTACGAGGCGGCCGAGGCGGGCGGGGCGCACCCCATCGCGCTCAATGCCGCCGATGAGATCGCCGTTGACGCGTTTCTGGCCAGGCGCATCGGATTTCCAGCTATCGCGGGTACAATCGAGCAAGTGCTGGCTCGGACGCCCCGCCTCACCCCAGGCTCGATCGCCGAGGTGCTCGCGCAGGATGAACAAGCCCGCGAGCGGGCCAAGGAAGCGGTTGCAGCCGCGAGCCCTTAAGCGCGTCCAAACCGTAAGCACTCGGAGCCCACTTAGACCTCATGCCCTTCGCGCTTGTCTCCATTCTCTCCTTCATCGTGGTTCTCGGCGTCATGGTGCTGGTCCACGAGGCCGGCCACTTCCTGACCGCCAAGGCGTGCGGCGTGCGCATCGAGGTGTTTTCGATCGGCATGGGCAAACGTCTGTTCGGCTTCCGCCGCGGCGACACGGACTACCGCATCAGCCTCCTGCCGCTGGGCGGCTACGTTAAGATGGCGGGCGAGTACGGGGGCGATTCCGGCCTGGCGGATAAGGGGACCGGCGACCCGGCGGAGTTCACCGCGCGCCCGCGCTGGCAGAGAATCCTCATCGGCGTCTCCGGCCCGGTCACCAATTTCCTGCTCGCCCTGGTGCTCATGACCGGGCTGTACATGATGCACAACGAGGTAGACGCCTACCTGAATGGCCCGGCGATCATCGACTTCGTCCCGGCGAACTCGCCCGCGGCCCGCGCCGGGCTCCAAACCGGCGACCGCATCGTGCAGTTCGACAACGAGCACAACCCGGACTGGCAGAAAATCTCGATCCGCATGGGCATCGATGGGACCAACACCGTCCCGGTCACGGTTGCGCGCGACGGAAGGGAAGTATCGCTCATGCTGCCGCTCTCGGGCGCGCTCGGCAAGGACGGGCCCGACCCGAACACGCTCGGGTTGACCCCGCGCATCCAAGCCGGCGCGCTCACCATCCGCGATGTCGAGCCCGGCTACCCCCTGGCGAAGGCAGGCATCAGGCCGGGCGATACGCTCGTCTCGCTCAACGGCGTGAGCCTGCACTCGACCGCCGCGGCCGCCGCCTACCTGAAGCAGAACGGCGGCGCGCCGGTGCAGCTCCAGGTCAGGCGCGGCTCGCAAATCCTGCCGTTTACCGTGACCCCGGTCGAGGGCGACGACGGCTCCGGTCGCAAGGGCTGGCGGCTGGGCTTCCGTTCGCAGCCGCCGCCGTTCACGGTGGTGCAGGAGCCGCTGCTCACGGCGCTCGCGCACTCCTGGCACTACAACGTGACTAGCTCCACGCAGATCGTCGAGGTCATGCGGCGGCTGTTCTCCGGCCACTCCAACGTGAAGCAGCTCTCCGGCCCCGTCGGCATCGCGCGCGTAACCGGCGAAGCCGCGATGATGCCCGGCTGGCAGCCGCTGATCAACCTGTCCGCGCAGATCAGCCTCAACCTCGGCATCTTCAACCTGCTGCCGTTTCCGCTATTGGATGGCGGCATGATCCTGATCCTGCTGGTCGAGTCCCTGATGCGCCACGACCTGAACCCGACGGTGAAGGAACGGATTTATCAGGTCGCGTTTGTGGTGCTCGTGCTGTTTGCGGTGTTTGTGACGTTTAATGATGTGTCGAGGATCGCGGGCTTCGGGCGGGGGTAATGGTAGAGTGAGGACACTTGAGGTGATCGGTAAAGCAGCCCCCCTGAGTTCGACGGCCTTTCTGCTCACATTCTCAGCTGCTGACGAGGTGCTGTCTGCGCGTTACAACCGCTTGTATCCGGATGACGGCACGAGCGGGATCACAGCTTTTTGTTACGCGCTTTTGGACGCCCGCACAGGTGGTATAGTAGTTGGCATAGCCACTCCTACCTATTCTTCATGTCCGGCGCGGTCAGCCGGGTAATGTGGTCAGTTAAGGCATCAGGAGGCGGTTCACAAGCCAAGTAGAAGTATCCTTTCCGATTCCGCCGCTCGGCGAAGCGCTTTGTCCAGAGTCGCTAGAGGCAAATCAAGCCTCAGGGCAAGCTCAAGGTAGGCGGCATCGTAAAGCGTGAGGCCGTGCAGTTCTGCAAGCTCTTTTGTTTTTGTCCACGCATGACGGTCAGTTTGCCGGTCGACATACATAGGCCAATCTCGTAGGCGGGTTATCAAGCCCTCACGGAAACCGGCGTCGATTCTCCTGCGGCGTACCGCCATTTCAAGCGCATTGGCCACCTCAATGTGCCAGAAAGAAACAACCCAGGCACCCTGTCTGTCGAGCAACTCCACTGTGGCCTGAACGGACGAAGTGTTCTCCTCGACAAAGCAATAAGCAAGGGTGAGGGAAGCATCGAGAACAATCAATATTTTCGGCCCAGATCGGCTTTGATCTCTTCCCAATCGAAAGGCTGTTTGGGCAGAGTTTTAGCCATCTCGCGTATTTGCTCCGACGCCTCGCGCGCTCTCGCTTGCTGCTCTTCTGAGATTTCGATGCGCACCGGCTTCGTGGCGACGAGACGCGCAACCGCTAGACCATCTTTCATTATAAAGACCTCTTCACCGCGTTCCACCTGACCTACAAGCGTCGCAAGCGTGCTCTGCGCTTCCGCGATTCCGACCTCGACCATGTGCACCACCTCGCCCACTCAGCTTAAACCCACTCTCCGGCCCGCATCACCGGCTCGCGCCCGCCGCTCGCGGTCACCCCGTCCACATCGAGCGACCCCGAGCCGATCATCCAGTCCACGTGGATCAGGCTGTCGTTCGCGCCCCTGCTTCCCAGCTCGGAAGCGGAAGCCGTGTCCCCGCCCTCCAGGCAGGTCGAGTACGCCTGCCCCAGCGCGATGTGCGAAGCCGCGTTCTCGTCGTAAAGAGTGTTCTGGAACAGGAGCCCGCTTACCGCGATCGGGGACGAGTGGGGAACGAGCGCTACCTCGCCCAGCCGCGAGGCATTCTCGTCGGTCGCGAGCATCTGCTCCAGCACCGCCTGCCCGGCCTTGGCCCGCGCCTCCACCACGCGGCCACCCTCGAAGCGGACTGCAATCTCCTCGATCAGCGTGCCTTGGTACGACAAGGGTTTCGTGGACACCACGGTGCCGGAGGCGCGCTCCCGGTGGGGCGTGGTGAAGACCTCCTCGGTGGGGATGTTGGGCTGGCAGGGGACGCCGTTCAGCGCGGTGGTGCCGCCGCCCAGCCACAGGTGTCCGTCCGCCAGGCCGATCTCCAGATCCGTGCCCGGCCCGGAGTACCGGAGCGCCCGATACCGTTTGGCATTTAATTTCGCCGCGCGCTCCTGCAGGTTCGCGCCGTGCGAAGCCCAGCCGGCCACCGGGTCCGGCCCGTCGATGCGTGAGGCGGTGAAGATGGCGTCCCACAGCTTCGCGACGGCGGTTTGCTCAGGCTCGCCGGGGAACACGGCCCGCGCCCAGGAAGGTGTCGCCGCGCCCACAATGCACCAGTTGATCTGGTGCTTGGTGATCAGCTCCATCGCTGGGCGGCCCGCTTTGGAGGCGGCGACATTGGCTCGCGATACCTTTGCCGGATCCTGGCCCGCGAGCAGCGCCGGGTTGCCGCCCGTGATGCCCAACCGCGCCGCGCCCTCGCGGTAAGCCCGCGCGATGCCGTCCTGCAGCCAGTTCGCGGCATGGTCGAAGCTCGCGTCCGGCGCATTGGCGTAGCGGGCCAGCGTCGCTTCGTCGTCCGCGTACATGGTCGTGACCAACAGCGCGCCGGCCTTGTAGGCGTACTCCGTGATGCGCCGGACCAGCGGCAGCGCCTCGACGGGGGCGGTAATCAGCAGCTCCTGCCCTGCCTTGAGGCCCAGGCCGGCCTCTACGGTGACGCGGGCTAGGGTGTCCAGGCGGGCAAGAAGGGCAGGGGAAAGCTCGTTCATCCCCCTAATGTACCGCCTGCGGCCGGCCGACGGAGCGGACCAGCGGCGCAGCCGCCGTGAGCAGGAGCGAAAGCCCCAGCAGAGCCCAGAAGATGCT
>CAXTTW010000224.1:0-4934 GCA_964247255.1 uncultured Acidobacteriaceae bacterium | reverse complement strand
GGAGGCGTCCCCAGGTTTTGCCGCCCAGGACGCGAAGGATGCGTTGGGGGCTGGTAACGGCCAGCAGCAGCAGGATGAGCCAGGCTAGGAAGCCGACCTGGATGAAGCGGCGCTTGCGAATGTCGTCCCACATGCTGGGCCAGACGGCGTGAAGCTGTCGCCAGGGCTCAAGCAGGTGCCCGGCACGCAGGCCGGCGAGCGCGGTGGGAACGTCATAGCCGGAGAACAGAAAGACATAGGTGGCCAGGTGCAGCGTGGCATAGAAAAAGGCGTACAGGCCAACGAGGCGGCGTAGCCGCACCAGCCACGAGAGTGCCGGAGACAACCGGCGGACGGGCGTAATGGCGAGGTCAGCCAGTAAGATCCAGAGCGCCCAGTTGCCGGTGAAGTGGGTGAGATAGTTCACCGGGTCGGATTGGGCGGCAAGGACTCCGCTGCGGTACTGGACGATCAAGAAGGCGAAGGGCGCCAGGCACAGAAGGTGCGCCCCCACCTTGAGGTAGGGTACGGCGCGGGTAGGGACAGAACGGCTAGGCATGGACGCGTTCTACCCCCGTTCGATGTTCCATGCCCGTTCCTGCTCCTTTCCGGAAATTGCTTAGTAGAACTTGCGCAGGTCCATGCCGGTGTATAGGCTGGCGACTTGGTTGCCATAGCCGTTGAAGGGCTGCGTGGGAACGGTTTTGGGGAGAAAGCTGTTCGAGTTGAGCAGGCGCTCGTGGGCTTGCGACCAACGTGGATGATCGACCGCGGGATTGACGTTGGAGTAGAAGCCGTATTCGCTGGGCGCGAGCTCGTTCCAGGTCGTGGGCGGCTGCTTGTCGGTGAAGCGGATGGTGACGATGGACTTGGCGGATTTAAAGCCGTACTTCCAGGGCACAGTGACGCGGATCGGCGCGCCCTGCTGATTGGCGAGCGTTTCGCCATAGGAGCCGAAGGTGAGCAGCGTCAGCGGGTTCATGGCTTCGTCCAGGCGCAGACCCTCGGTGTAGGGCCAATCGAACCCGCCAGGCAGCTGTTCTTGGCTTTTGTCAGCAAGCGAAAGGAACTGGACGTATTTGGCGCTCGGCAGCGGGTCCATGGCCTTGAGGAACTCGGCGAGCGGGTAGCCATCCCAGGGAATGACCATCGACCAAGCCTCAACACAGCGGAAGCGGTAGACCCGCTGCTCGGTCGGGCGGTAGGCCATAATTTTGTCGATGTCGATGGTTTGCGGCTTCTTGCAGAGGCCTTCGACTTTGACGGTCCAGGGACGAGTGCGGAGCGTGTGCGCGTTTTCGGCAGGATCGCTCTTGTCCGTGCCGAACTCGTAGAAGTTGTTGTAGCTTTGCGCCTTGGTCTGCGGCGTGATGGCGTCGGGCACGGTGTAGGGCGCAGCGACGGTGTTGAGCTTAGTAAGCGCGCGAGCCACCCCGGGGAAGGCCGCACCGAGGGTCGTGGCAGCGCCAGCGGCGCCCAAGCCCTTGAGCAGCTGGCGGCGGGTGGCCTGGAAGGCATGGTAGGTCTCTCGGGAGGTGATCTCCGAGGAGGGGATAGGTTCTTCCGTGCGCAAAATCATAAGCTTCCGTTCTGTCCGGCAGGGCCGCTTCTAGCGAAGTCTGTTATTGGACGCGCGAGATGGGGCTTGGATACGGAATGCTTCCACGGTCGCAGCGGATTTCTTGGCTGGATTCCCGTTTTGGGAAAAGGTGTGCGCGAGCTTGAAAAAAGGAAACGGCCCCCACCGGGGAGGGCCGTTTGGAGAAGAACAAAGGGTTAGCGACGCCGTGCGGGGGCGCGCCGTGTCGGGGCGGGCGCGGCCTTTTTGGGCTCGACGACCGCGCCGTCGCTCATGGTGATCATGACCGTCGGTGTTTGGGTGTACGAGGCGTAGGTGCCCGAAAGCGTGATGGGGGAACCCACGGCCGGAACCGTCGTCAAAGGAGCCTTCATGGCGAAGGTAAAGTCCGGGGTCTTGGGATTGCTGTTTTTGGCGTCGTCGGAGACCGCAACCTGAAGCTGATCGGCGGTCGCGGCTACCACGATGGCGTTCGGGATCTCGACAGTCTTCCCCTTGATGGTGTCGAAGACCTTGTCGGCGTCGGCCTGCTGACCGTACTGAAGCACAAACTCCTTATCGGAAAGCGCGAGCGTAGCGAGGTCGGGGGTCGTAGCGATCAGATTTTTGACGACATCCTCAGGCTTCGGGGCCGCGGTGACCGTCGTCGCGAGAGTGGCCGGGGGTGTGGGGCTGGACTTCGCCGTCTGCTGGAACTGGTCGAAGCCTTCCTTGCTGCCGTGGTACTTGCTGTAGCAATAGTTGGCCAGCGTCGTGATGGGTCCGGACTGCGCGGCGGGCGCGAAGCCGGCGGTGCGCGCGGCGTAGTAGGCGCAGTTCAGGTAGTCGGGCGGGGTCGAGGTGTAGTACGCGTTGGCGAGCTGATATTCATCCTGGAGGACGGGACCGACCTGCTGGGTCTGCTCGGGCGGAACGGCGGCAAGCTCAGCCTTCAGAGCGGTGATGGCGCCGGCGTTGTCCTTTTTGGACATATCGTCGTCGGCGATCGCGGACTCAAACACCGGGGTCGTCTTGCCCTTGAGCGCTTGGAAGTCCGCGTCGCTCATGCCCTTGGGCGCGGTGGCGTTTAAGCCCTGCTGCGCGTAACCGGCAACCTTGTCGAGCGCGGCCTGTTTGGCGGCGGGATCGGAAAGCTTGTCAGCGCTTTGGCGGCCGTAGAAGACCTCAAAGGTGAGGGCGCGGAGGTTTTGGGGATCGACGGCCAGCAAACGGTCGGCCGCGTCAAGCGTCTTGGTCTGGTCGCCGGTCTGGCTGTAGGCGAAGAGCAGCTGGTTGAGAGCTTCGGACTTCACGGCGGAGTTTGGGTAGGCCTTGAGATAAGCCTCAAAGTCGGCGGCCTTTTGGGCTGGGGCGGTATCGTTCACGGCCTTTTGGTAGGCGGTGTACTCCTCCTGCGACATTTGCACCTGGCCCGTGGAGCCGGTCGCGCCAGCGGCGCCGGTGGAACCGGCGGCCTGTGCGGCGGCCAGTGACGGAAACGATCCTGCACCGGCAGCGGCGAGCAGGGAAAGGAGAACAACCTTATGCATACAAACTCCTCGGGTTCGAACCCGATGCGATGAGATAGGGCAACAAGTGCTGCCGACAGCCTGCGCCGAAGGTGGTGCAAAGCTACAGCGAATGATGCGGATTATAGGAATCACGGAGCGGTTTCGCAACTACCAGTAGTAATGAGGTGCCGGTGACCAAGGGTCCGGCCGGTGCGGTCGAGGCCCTCCGGCGTGCCATTTCGGCCTGCTTGTCCACAACAAAACGGAGGTCTCACCTTGCTTGCAGCGGTGCGGCCCCATAGCATGATTTCAGCCGCGATTTCTTGACGGCTTTGTTGGCTTGCGAGGTTCCCCAGCACGTGTTGCAGCTGAAAAAAGTACAAATCCTCGGCTTCAAGTCGTTTTGCGACCGCACCGAAGTGCAACTGGACGGCCAAGGGATCGCGGCCATTGTGGGGCCGAATGGGTGCGGCAAATCCAACATCTCCGACGCTATTACCTGGGTACTCGGCGAGCAGTCAGCCAGGTCGCTTCGCGGGCTCAAGATGGAGGACATCATCTTCGCCGGCACGCGCGACCGCCGACCCACCGGCATGGCCGAGGTGTCGCTGACGCTGGTGGACCCCGCGCTGTACCAACCCATGGAGGACGGCGGGGCCGACGGTGGCGCCGCAAAGCAACCTCCGCCCGAGCTGCTGGGCGACTGGGATGAGGAGGCCCTGCGCGAGCAGACAGCGCAGGAAACGGAGGAGATCGTCGCCGAAGCGCAGCCGGGGCAGACGGTCGAGGGCGCGGAGGCTCAGGAGCCGGAGGAGGCGGCTGCCGAGTCCGGGGAGCCTGAACTCGGGCGGGCTGGCGTGGTGCTCAAGGTACGGCGGCGCAAGTTTGCACGTGGCCCGGCGCGGGCGGGTGAGATCACGGTGACGCGGCGGCTGTTTCGCTCGGGCGAGAGCGAATACCTGCTGAACGGCAAGATATGCCGTTTGCGCGATATCCAGGACATCTTCCTTGGTACCGGGTTGGGCGGCGAAAGCTACGCCATCATCGGCCAGGAGCGCATCGGCCAATTGCTGAGCGCAAAGCCGCTGGACCGGCGGGCGATCCTTGAAGAAGCCGCCGGGATCACGCGGTTCAAAACCAAAAAGCGCTTGGCGGAGCTCCGGTTGGAGTCGGCGGCGAGCAATCTTTCGCGGGTCAACGACATCTTCGAGGAGGTCACCCGGCAGGTTGCAGTGCTGAAGCGGCAAGCGGCCAAGGCGGAAAAGTACGGCGAGCTGCGCGATCAGTACACGGCCACGCTGCGAGTGGTGCTGGCAAGCCGGTTGCGGCAGATGGATGCTGAAAGTACAGCGCTGGAAACAGAAATCGCTGGGCTGCATGGCGGGATTGAGCGGAGCAGCGCGGAGTTGAGCGAGCTCGATGCCGAAAACAGCGCCAAGACCGCGCGGGGCTATGAGTTGGAACGCGAGGTGCGCGACGCGAGCACGCGGGCGAACGCCCATGCGGTGGAGCTGGAGCGAACGCAAGCGCGAGCGGCAGCGAATCGGGATCGGGTGGCAGAGCTGGGGCATCGGTTAACGAGCTCCGGGGCCGAGTTGGAGACCGTGCGCGAGGCCCTGCGGCAGCTGGAAGGCGAGCGGGCACAGCAGCGGAGCTTCTTGGAAACAGCTACCGCCGAGGCCGAGGCGCACCGGGCGGAGGCCTCCGCGCAGCAAGGGCGCGCGCAGGAAGCGATGCGTGGGGTGCTCGCGGCCGAGGCTCAGGCCGAGGCGGGCCGGCTGCAGGCCATGAACGCGCTGCAGCGGGCCAATGCGGCGCGGAACGAGATCGCCCAGGCTGAGGCGGCGCTGGCCGGATTTGACCGCGAGAACGAGCGGCTGGCGGCA
>CAXTTW010000223.1:0-4943 GCA_964247255.1 uncultured Acidobacteriaceae bacterium | reverse complement strand
CAAATTCGTCGCCTCCACCGTCGTCGGCGTCGCCGGGCCCGGCTTTTTCGGGGAGCGCAACGAGGCCGGCCCGCCCGACCTGTGGATTCCGCTTGCCCAGGAGCCGGTGGTCGAACCCGAACGCGGGCTGCTGCGCCTGCCCGGCTCCCACTGGCTCGATTTGCTCGCGCGCATCCCCGACCCGCGCCGGGTCCCGGCTGTCCAGCAAGCCATCCAGGGTGAGCTGCTCCAGTGGCTCACCGCCAACCGCGGCACCATCGCCGGAACCACGACCGACAAAGAGATCGCGCGTCAAACCACGGAGCTGGCACCCGCGAACACAGGCATCAACGACCTTTCCGACGGCTATGGATCGAGCCTTAAGCTGCTGCAGCTGGTCGCCGCGTTTGTACTCCTGATCGCCTGCGCCAATCTGGCCAACCTGCTGCTGGTGCGGGGAATTGCCAGAAAACAGGAGCTCGCGATCCGCTCCGCCCTCGGCGCACCCCGCCTTCATCTGGTCCGGCAGACCCTCATCGAGGCCGTGCTGCTTTCGCTGGCCGGCGGAGGCGCGGCTCTCATCGTCGCCTATGCCGGGTCGCGCGCGATTCTCGGGCTCGCCTTCCGGAGCATCGACACCTTGCCGATCGACCCCGCTCCTTCCCTTCCCGTTCTCGGATTCGCGCTTGCCTCCGCGCTCCTCACCGGGCTCCTCTTCGGGCTCGCCCCCGCCTGGCTCGGCTCGCGCTCCAACCCGGTCGAAGCCCTGCGCGGCGCGAACCGGAGCACGCGCGACACCGGGGCCCGCCCGCAAAAGATACTGGTCGTCCTCCAAGCCGCGTTTTCGCTGGCCCTGCTCTCAATCGCCGGTCTGCTCATCGGCAGCCTCCGTCAGCTCGAACATCAGGACTTCCGCTTTCGTCCGGAAGGCAGACTGATCGCCTTCATCGACCTGCAAGCCGCAGGATACAAGTATGAGCAACTGGCGGGGTTGTACCGGCGCTTCGACGACGCGTTCGCTCGGCTGCCGGGCGTCGATAGTTTCGCCTACGCCACCTATACGCCCATGGCTGACAACAACTGGGCCGGAGGCGTGTCGGTTCCCGGTGTCGCGCCGCTGTCGGGGGTGGCCAGCTACAGTGCCGTAAGCCCCGGCTTCTTTTCAGCGGTAGGGATCCGCCTGCTCTACGGACGTTCCTTCACCGCGCAGGACACCGCGACCAGCGCCCATGTAGCCATCGTGAACCGAGCGTTCGCGGAAAAATATTTCAGGGGCAATCAGCCCCTCGGGGAACATTTCGGTCCCAGCGGTCCTCGCGCGGCCGAGTACACCATTGTCGGCATCGCGGACGATTCCAAGTACGGCAAACCGACCCAGCCCGTGAGTCCTATGTACTTCACGCCGATCACCCAGAGCGTCGCCTTCACCGACCCGCAGTACCTGGGCGACGAAAACTTCAAGCACTTCGCCGGAAATCTGGTTCTGCACTATCGGGGCGATCCGGCTGCCGCATCGGCCCAGCTTCGGCGCGCCCTCGCGCAGATCGACCCGAATATTCCCATCTTTCGGCTGCTCACCTACGAGGACCAGCTCCGCGGCACCTTCATCACCGAGCGCCTCGTCGTCCGGATGACCTCACTCTTCGGCCTGCTTGCCCTGGGGCTGGCGGCCCTGGGGCTATATGGGGTTACTGCGTACTCGGTCGCTCGACGGACGAGCGAAATCGGGCTCCGCATGGCTCTGGGCGCAAGCCGGGCCGGGGTGGTGAGGATGGTCCTACGCGGGGCATTGGCGCAGGCGCTCGTGGGCCTCGTGCTCGGGCTGCCGCTGGCCTACGGAGCGGCTCGTATGCTGGCCCACGCGCTCTACCAAACCTCGGCGTTCCAACCTCTGGTGCTCGCCGCCGTGGCCGCGCTTCTGCTGCTCGCCTCTCTCCTCGCGGCGCTCGTGCCGGCCCGCAGAGCGGCTTCGGTGGACCCGGTCGTCGCGCTGCGCTCGGAGTGAGGCGGAGCGCTCAGCGGAACAGCGCCGCGATCTCCGCGCGATACCGCTCGGCGAGCACGCGGCGCTTCAGCTTCATCGACGGGGTCAGCTCGCCGGAGTCGATCGCCCACTCGTCCGCGACCAGCGCCCACTGCTTGACGAGCTCGTGCGGGGCGAGCGAGCTGTTGACCCGCTTGACGGTCTCGCGATAGCGGGCCAGGACCTCCGGATGCCGGACGAGTTCGGCACGTCCCGTAAAGGCGAGCTTGCGCTCGCGCGCCCAGGGCTCCAGCAGCTCGAAGTTGGGGGCCAGGAGCGCGGCGGCGTGCTTCTCGCGGTCGCCGAAGACAGCCGCCTGGGCGATGAAGGAGTCCGCCTTGAGCTTGCCCTCGATGAGCTGGGGTGCGATGAACTTACCAGCCGAGGTCTTGAGCAGCTCCTTTTTGCGGTCGGTAATCGCGAGGAAGCCGTCCGCGTCGAGCGTGGCGATGTCGCCGGTCAGGAACCATCCGTCGGGCGTGAAAGCCTCGGCGGTAAGCTCCGGCGCGGCCCAGTACCCGCCGAAGACGCTGGGACCCTTGACGAGCAGCTCGCCGTCCTCCGCGAGCTTGACCTGGAGATTGCCGAGCGGCTTGCCGACTGTGCCGAAGCGGTATCCCGCATCGGTATTGACCGCGATGACGGGCGAGGTTTCCGTGAGGCCGTAGCCCTCGTACAGACGAACGCCGGCCCGCGCGAACCAGTGCGCGGTATCGGGCCCGAGCGGCGCGCCGCCCGCGATGAGGTATTTGACCTCGCCGCCGAAGACGGCCCGGACTTTCGAGTAGAAGAGCGTGTCGGCGAGTTTGTAAGAGGGGCTTGCGGGATGCTCCCCGGCGAGAATGGCGGGCTCGTTTTTTCGGCCGACCCTTAAAGCCCAGTTCACGATGGCCGTTTTGAGCTTCGAGCTCCGCGACCGCCGCTCGATCTCGCCCCGGACCTTCTCGAGCACGCGCGGCACCGCGACCAGCAGGGTGGGCCGGATCGTCTTCAGCGCGGGCATGAGCCGGTCGACTGCCGGGACGTACGCAACGGAGAAGCCGAGCGCGTACAGGCAGTAGTCCACGTGGCGCGCGGTGACGTGCGAGAGTGGGAGAAAGGAGACGGTGCGCTGCGGGCCCTCGAAGTGGAACTCGCGGAGCGAGTAGGAGACGTTGGAGGCGAGATTGCCGTGGGTAAGCATGACGCCCTTGGGCTCGCCGGTGGTGCCGGAGGTGTAGATGATGGAGGCCAGGTCGTCCGGCGCGATACCCTGGGCGGCAGAGTCGAAGGCGGGGTCGCGCTCGGGCCTGGCCGCAGCGGTCAGGTCCGTGAACTTCAGCACGTCCGGGGAGGCGACCTCGTCCATGACGATGCGGTGCTCGACGGAAGCGGGATCGATTTTCCTGAGCTGGGCGGCGGTGGAGACGACAGCCGCCCGCGCGCCGGAGTGGGCGAGCAGACGGCTGATCTCGGCGGCCTGCAGCGTAGGAAACAGCGGCACGTTGACCAGGCCCGCGGCCAGGGTGGCGAAGTCGACCGCGGCCCACTCCCATCGGTTCTCGGCGACCAGCGCGACGCGGTCGCCCTTGCGGAGGCCGAGGGCGGCGAAGGCGGCGGCAAGCGCGCGGACGCGGCCGTAGAACTCGAGCGCGCTGAGGGTGGTCCAGGAGCCGTCCTTTTGCTGGATGCGGACGGTGTCGAGCGAGCCCGAGTCGGCGACGGTAAGGAAAATGTCGTTAAGGGTGCGGTAGTTGGGGGCGCTGGGCATACGAGGGCTAGGGTACCGTGGACCCGACTTCGCGCGCTGCGGGGGCTCAGACACCGTGACGGTGGGGTTGCTTCAATTTGATGAGTGATCCTTGAAGAGCTTCGGCGACAAGATCGGGGCTATGGGCGATGACGCGGAGCAGAGCTCGCGCCGAGGCACCGGGAGCACGCTCACCCGATTCCCAACGGTGCAAAGCACGCAGGCTGAGGCCGAAGCGGGCTGCGAACTGCTCCTGGGTGAGGCCAAGCTGCTCGCGGAGAGCGCGGGTATCGGGAGCAGGGCCAACCCATGCTTTACCGGGCCGTGCAGCTTGGGGTGTAGCGGCCTTGCGCTCCTCGCGAGCGCGGGCTTGCCTGACTTCCACCATAGCCGCCGCAAGCTTCGGGAAAACTTCGGCCAAGGGCTTCGCGCGCTTCATGAAATCGTCAGGGAGCGGTGGGATGTCGGAATAATCGATCTCACGATCCGGCATAGCCTTCAAAGCCTCGATTTGTGCGATCAGATCAGGCGAAAGAGGCCGCTTCATGCTCTCCAGTGTTCTAACTACCGTGCGCATAGATTCGCCTTTCCCGTTTATCTGCTTTTCTGAGCGAGATGACTCTGTAGACCTCATTCTCTTCGTCCTCAAGTGTGTGCACAACGACAAGGATGAGTGCGCCGCTTGCCATCCCGATTGCGTGCCAGCGCCGTTCCCCATCTACGACTCTATCTTCAAAGAGAACGACGTCCTTATCAAGGAAAACATCCTCCGCAAGTTCGAACGCGATGCCGTGCTTGCGAAGGTTCGCAGCGGCTTTCTTAACATCCCAAACGAACTCCATGCCTCACGCCTGGGGCAGGGGCGTGAGGCGGACGAGCTTGGGGGCGAGCCGGTCCCAGTCGCCGAGCAGCCAGGCGGCGCGGGTGCTCGCGGTTTTTTGGTGGTGGAGCGCGACCAGGGCGCGGATGCTTGCCTGGGCCTCCGCGTCGAGCGCGGCGTAGGATTCCGGGTTCAGGAACGAAGCGTGGTAGCGGCCGTCCGTCAGAAAGCGCCCGTCCTCGTCGAAGACCCAGGCCAGGCCGCCGGTCATGCCCGCGCCGAAGTTGATGCCGGTGCGTCCGAGGACGACCGCGGTGCCGCCGGTCATGTACTCGCAGCCGTGGTCGCCCACGCCCTCCACCACCGCGAGCGCGCCGGAGTTGCGGACGGCG
>CAXTTW010000222.1:0-4946 GCA_964247255.1 uncultured Acidobacteriaceae bacterium | reverse complement strand
ACCGCGCTCGGCCACGTCCTGCTCTTCGCCGGCATCGCGGTCGGCGGGCTACGCCTGGGCGTGTCGTGGGTCCTTTGGGCCATCTTTCTGCGCGTGGTACTCGGCCTGCACGTCACCTGGCTGGTCAACTCCGCGACGCACCTGTGGGGCTCGCGCCGGTTCGCCACCCGCGACGACTCCCGCAACAACTGGTGGGTCGCCCTGCTCTCCGGCGGCGAGGGCTGGCACAACAACCACCACGCACTGCCTGTTTCCGCCCGCCACGGCATGGCCTGGTACGAGCTCGACGTCAATTATCTCGGCATCCGCCTGCTCGGCGCGCTCGGCTTGGCGACAAAAATCCGCGTCCAGACAGCGCACTCCTCGGCGGTTCTACACGGCTGAGACACGGTCTAGCCCTTAGAGGGGTTATTCAGCGAGGCAGAGCGACGAAGAACCTGCTTTGCCCTGCTTAACAGGCAAAAAACAGATCCTCCGCTTTGCTCAGTATGACTCTCGCTTTGCGAGGCCCCAGCTCAGGCCCGTGTCCGGTGATCCGCCCAGGCCTCCTGCAGACGCGCCGCAGCTTCAGCCGCAGAGACCCGTCCCGCTGTCGCCTGACGGCGGTTCACCTCGCGCCCCGCAAAGAACAACAACGCACACGTCGCCGCCAGCAGCGACCCTAAAACCACGAAAACCTGCTTCATCCTCGATCTCCTTTGGCCGGCTCCAGCCGGCTCGGCCGGGATGTGCCCGGCTCCTCTATACAGATGCCGCGGGCGCTCCGTTACACTGAGCCCGTCCCGCCCAAAAGGAGACGATTTGACCGCGCCACGCTTCGCCGCTGCTTTCCTCCTGCTCCTGCCCGCGCTCGCCCCCGCTCAGCAAATCCAGCCCGAGCGGATCACACTCGACCTCAAGGCTCCCTCGACGCCGTTTCCACATTTCTGGGAGCAGATGTTCGGCTCCGGCCGGGCCGTACTTTCGCTGCGAGACAGCTACCGCCGCGACCTGGCGCAAGTCAAGGCCGCGACCGACTTTCAGTACGTTCGCTTCCACGCCATTCTCCACGACGAGATCGGCGTCTACGACGAGGACGCCTCCGGGAAGGCAGTCTACAACTGGTCCTACGTCGACCAGATCTACGACGGCCTCCTCGCGGCGCACGTCCGCCCGTTCGTCGAAATCTCCTTCACCCCCAAGAAGCTCGCTTCAGACCCCAACGCCCTCCCCCCCATCTGGGACAAGCAGAACGTCTCGCCACCGAAGGATTATGCCAAGTGGGACGCCCTGATCACCGCGTTCGCACAGCACCTGGTCGATCGTTACGGCCTCGATGAAGTCGCGCAATGGTACTTCGAAGTGTGGAACGAGCCCAATATCGACTTTTGGCAGGGCCGCCCGGCGCAGGCGACGTATTTCCAGCTTTACGACAACACCGCGAAGTCGATTAAGGCCGTGAGCGGGAGGCTGCGGATCGGCGGGCCCGCCACCGCCCAGGCCGCCTGGGTCGGCGACACCATCCGCCACGCCGCGGAGAACCACATCCCGCTCGACTTCGTGTCCACCCACGTCTACGGCAACGACGTAACGGCCGATGTTTTTCCCGACAAGCGCCCTGTTCCCCCGCACCAGATGGTCCCCGCCGCCGTGCGCAAGGTCCACGACGAGATCGCGCACTCCCCCATGCCCCAGCTGCCGCTCATCTGGTCCGAGTTCAACGCCACCTATGCCAACGAGCAGCCCATCACCGACTCCACCTACATGGCCCCCTGGATGGCCGACACCATCCGCCAGTGTGACGGCCTCGTCCAGTCCATGAGCTACTGGTCGTTTTCCGATGTCTTCGAGGAGCAGGGCGTGGTCAAGACTCCGTTCTATGGCGGTTACGGCCTCATCGCCGAGCGCGGCATCCCCAAGCCCGCGTTTCTCGCGTTTTCGCTCCTTCATACCCTGGGCACCACGCGGCTGCCCAGCCCGTCGAACGACCTGTTGGTGACCCGCCGCGACGACGGAACCCTCGTGATCGCCGCATGGAACCTCGCCGAGCCCCCCGGATCCCGCGTCGACGAGAAGCAGATCACCCTCTCCATGCCCGGTCTGACCGCTGCGGCGAAAGCGACAGTCCGCCGCGTCGATGCCGAACACGGCGACACCCTGGACGCCTGGAAGCAGATGGGCTCGCCTGCGTACCCGTCGCTCGCGCAAATTGCGGAGCTCCGGCGAATCGGCACGCTCTCTGCCTCCGACCCGGTGCCCGTCAAGAACGAGAGCCTCTCGCTCACAATCCCTTCGAGCGGCCTGGCCGTGATGGAGATTAGACCATGAGAGGCTATCGCTGATGCGGATGAGTTCACACGCTGCGCGATCAGCTCTATAGATATGCTCGACTCGGGGATAGGCATAGTGAAGAGGCACAAAAAGCTCAAACGCGATGCTCGCACACTCAAGCACAAGTCCCTCGCCTCATTGAGGAGAGCTATTACTACTTTCAATTCCCATGAGGAGGATGGGCGTATCACTTCAGTTTTGCTACATCTCCAACACGCCGGGGAGATGTTGATCAAAGCGGCGCTGGTCCAGGTCGGACAGACGGTCTTCGATCCTTTAACCAACAAGTCCAAGGGCTTCAGCAAATGCCTTAATTTCGCTGAGCAACACCTCAGATGCACAAAATCTGAGATCGGAGTCTTCAGAACTGTCGACGCCTTGCGCGACACAGAGCAACATTGGTTCGCCATTGTGCCTGAAGAGCTTCTTTATCTGGAAAGCCGTGCATTTGTCACAGCCTTCGATGCTGTACTCTACCGTGTTTTTGAGGAGCACGTGGCAGATCACCTTCCTGAACGTGTTCTCCCGATATCGACACTTGCTTTACCCACGGATATGTCTACTCTTTTTAGTGATAAATACGAACAGCTCGGAAAGCTACTCCGGCCTGGAAAGCGTCAGCGCGATGAGGCACGCGGGCTGATACGCACAATGCTCGCCATGGAAGCGCATGTTGTAGACGAGGTAGAAGTGAAGGAAGCGGATGTCAATCGAGTCGAGAAAGCCGCCAAAACCGGGCAGAAATGGGACGTAGCCTTTCCTCGTTTGGCACAGATAGTCACCCAGTTCGAAGGCGATGGACTGGCAGTTGTCGTAAGAATCAGCAAGAGCGAAGGCGCGCCTGTGCGGGTCATCTCGGCAGATGACCCATCCGCCGCCGCTGCTATAAGAGAAGTTGATCTTGAGCGACGCTTCAAGTACTCGCCTACAGAATTGGCGAGAAAGCTTGGATTGACAGTAAATAAAACGGCTGCTTTGAAGTGGCACTGCAATACTGATCGAGATGTACAGTGCATGCACGAATTCGTTTTCGGAAGTCAGCACCATAAACGCTATTCTGATACAGCAATTCAGAAGCTGAGTCTCACTCTGGCAGCCGAGCAGGTTGATACGATTTATCGAGCTTACCTGGATAGGGCAAAAAAGCAAAAAGCAGAACAGTAGCCCACGGCTTTCTCATTACAAAGAGAAGGTCATCCTATTTGGTGCCTACAGGCGAAGTTTAAGAGAACGCCGATCTCGGCATCAAAGACAATCGCTACTTTTACGAAACTGGTGTGAAAGATTTAAGCCAGCCCTTTCTCCCGCGCAATTAATCCAAGACCGTGATCTGCATAGCACCTCTCTACGCAGTAACCTAGAACCATGCCCTACCAGGCCACCATCCTCGGCGCGGGCGCGGCCGGGCTTTTCGCGGCGGGCCTGCTCGCGCAGAGCGGGCTCCGCGTGCTCCTGCTCGACCACGCGCCGGCCCCGGGACGCAAGATCCTCATCTCCGGCGGCGGCCGCGCCAACTTCACCAACCTCAACACGCGGCCCGAGCACTTTCTATCGGAGAACCCGCACTTCGCCAAATCCGCTCTGGCGCGCTACGCCCCGCACGAGTTCCTCGCCCTGGTCGAGCGGCACGGCCTCGCGTACCACGCCAAGACGCCCGGACAGCTCTTCCTCGACGGCTCGGCGCGTCAGCTGGTCGAGCTGCTCCTCACTGAAGCGGGGTCCGCCGAGCTGCGTCTGAACACCAGCGTGTCCGAAGTCCGGCACACCGCGCCCGGATTTTTACTCGACACCTCCTCCGGCCCGGTTACCACGGAAACGCTCCTGCTCGCGACCGGCGGCCTGTCGATCCCCAAGCTCGGCGCGACGGACTTCGGCTACCGCATCGCCCGGCAGTTCGGCTTGCGGGTGGTCCCGCCACGCCCCGCGCTCGTCCCCTTCACCTTCGGCGAGGCCGATGCCCAGGCATTCGCGAACTTGGCAGGTGTAGCTACCGAGGCTCGCGTCACCGTCGGCAAGCAGTCGTTCCAGGACAAACTGCTGGTCACCCACCGCGGCCTATCCGGACCGGCGATCCTCCAGGCTTCCTCCTATTGGCGCGAGAACGCGCCCATCGCGATCGACTTCGCCCCGGCTGCCGCGCTGCCCGCCCTTGAGACGCGGCGCGATCCTTCTACGCTCAAAGCCGCCTGGGCCACGCATCTCGGCCCCGCCAGGCTCGCCGAACGCCTGCTCGCCCTGGCTCCGCCCGACAGCTGGACCAACCTATCCCTCGCCGCGCTCGAAAAGCGCCTGCACGCTTGGCCGCTCACCCCTTCGGGCACCGAAGGGTACCCGAAAGCCGAAGTCACCGCCGGCGGCGTCTCCACCCAGGACCTCCATGCCTTCTCCCTCGAAGCTAGGGCCATTCCCGGCCTCTACTTCATCGGCGAACTCGTCGACGTCACCGGCCACCTCGGCGGCTTCAACTTCCAGTGGGCCTGGGCCTCCGCCTACGCCGCCGCGCAGGCGGTGCTGGGACGCAAGGGGAAAGGGTGAAGGGTGGAGGGTCAGGGGTAGAGGGGGGAGGGTCAGGCGTCGGGGGGCAGGGAGTGGGGTGGGTGGCAGGGAGACGCGAAGGCGAGCGGCGATGCGACTGC
>CAXTTW010000221.1:0-4949 GCA_964247255.1 uncultured Acidobacteriaceae bacterium | reverse complement strand
GCCGAGGACGGGCCGCCGTGGACAAAAGCAATCAGCCCGTACCGCTTCGAGGGATCGTAGCCGGCCGGGTACAGAAGCCACCCCTGCACGGGCTGCCCTTCGTTGGTCCATTCGATCGACTCGGCCTTGCCCCAGGAAGGCGTTTGCCCGGCATTGACGCGGGTCAGCGCGGGCAAGGCGTCGCCGGTGAGCGGCCCGGCGTAGACTTCGGGCGCGGTGGAGTAGCTGGACGCGGCCCAGGCGGCAACCGCGCCGTCGCGCGAAACGGCGAAGGACCCGGCCATGCGCCCGTCCGCGATCGAATACGGCAGCTTTTGAAGGATGCGATCGGTAAGCCGGTTGGTAACCCCGACCTTGGTGCCGGCGGGGGCCTTGAAGTCAGGCGAGAAGGTAAAGCCGAGTTCGTCAATCTGCTGCGTGCCTCCGGCGATCTCGGTCGCGAGCAGCTTGCCCGAGGGCAGGAAGTCAATCCACTCCATGGTGGTTTTTGCGTCCGGGGTGACGTCGACCGGCGGGCCGGAGCCGTCCGAAGGCAGCAGGTAGAGGTCGCCGCCGGTGGCTCCCTGGTCGCTCATCAGCCCGCCGATCAGGGCGATCTTCGCGCCGTCCGGGGACCATCGGGGCACGGCGATCTGGAGACCGTGCAGCGGTCCCTCGACCGTGTTGGGGTCGAGAACGGCTTGCGGCTCCGCGCCGCCCGCTGCGGGCTGGGTATAGAGCTTCGCGATCCACCAATTGTTCTCGCCTGGAGGGGCGGCGCCAACAAACGCCAGGCGGCTCGCGTCGGAGGAGAAGGAGAACTCGTAGACATGAAGACCGGACGGGGTTATCTGTGTGAACGCGCCGGTTTGTGCGTCGATGCGCGCGACGCGCTGGATCTCGAGGCCGTCCGCCCCGATGACGCCGGATGGCGGCTTCATGGCGGCAAGCGCGCCCGAGGGGCGGGTGGCGCCCTCGACGTAGAGCAGGGCCAGCGACTTGCCATCGGGCGCGTACTGGAGACCCTCGGCGAAGCCGTGAAGGGTGGCGAGGGTGCGCGGCTTCGCGCCGGGCTCTGGCGCGGCGAGGATGACTTTATTCGTCCCGCCGCAGTCGGCCAGGACAGCTAGACGGCTACTGTCCGGGGACCAGCTGAGACCGGAAACACGCGCCCCTTCACAGGGGACGACCGGATGCTGCGCGCCTGCCTTGGAGGCCGGCCCGACCAGAAGCGCGTGGTCCACCTCCATGGCAATCAGCTTGCCGTCCGGGGAAAGCGCGACCTCGCCCAAGGCTTTGACCCCGCGCAGCTGCTGGAGCAAGGCGGCAGTCCCGGACGGGGCCGAGGCCTGCTGGGCGGTGGCGGCACCGGTGTATAGAAGAAGCAACAAAAAGGCGGGTGTGGATAGGGACGGGAGCCGCATGCGATTGATCGTAGCAGCGAGATCGAGTACCTTTTAATAAGGACGGCGGCGAGTTCGCCGGGCTTTTCGATTCTCGCGCGTTGACGCGCACCGGCCTCCTTGCTACTCTAAAAAGGTTCTGCGGTGCTTTCCGGTACAAATGGGAGGCGCGACGCAGTTCTACCGGCAAGGCGGCACGAACGCCTCCGGGCCGCGAAGCGGCACACTCACTCATGGTTTGCGACACCGGGCACCTTGCCCGGCTATGCGGACCGAAAACTCGCGAAACGGAGCCTGGCTTTCCGAGCGCACACTGCGCGAGGGCAACGCGGGGCCACCGTCGGGGTTCTACCCAGGATTTGCTCGAACCCGGTCTCGGCCGGTGTGGTATCCGCAAGGGTTTTCGCTTGCGGGGGGAAATCAGGCGGCGCGCGGCTGCCCGATTTCATGCACGGACACCGCGCAAGGAGCAGCAGTGCCTACATTCAGCCAGTTGGTTCGCAAGGGGCGCACGGCGCCGCGGTACAAGACGGCCTCGCCGGCACTCCAGGGCTCGCCGCAGCGTCGCGGCGTGTGCACCCGCGTCTACACGCAGACGCCGAAGAAGCCGAACTCGGCCTTGCGCAAGGTGGCGCGCGTGCGGTTGACGAACGGGATCGAGGTCACGACCTACATCCCCGGCATCGGCCACAATCTCCAGGAGCATTCGATCGTGCTGATCCGCGGCGGGCGCGTCAAGGACCTTCCTGGCGTGCGCTACCACGTGGTGCGCGGCACGCTCGACTCGGTCGGCGTGGCAAACCGGAAGCAGTCGCGGTCGAAGTACGGGGCCAAGCGCGCCAAGGGCGGCGCGGCGGCGACCACGGGCAAAAAGAAGTAGAAGAAGTAAAGGATAAAAGACGATGCCGAGAAAAGGTCATATCGCCAAGCGGGAAGTCGTGCCGGACCCCATCTACCAGTCCACGCTGGTCACTAAGTTCGTAAACTCGATGATGTGGGGGGGCAAGAAGTCGACCGCCCAGGGCATCTTCTACACGGCCATGACGAACCTGGAGCAAAAGGGCGGCGACGAGGCCCTGAAGCTGTTCAAGAAGGCGGTCGAGAACTGCAAGCCCCTGCTCGAAGTCAAGAGCCGGCGCGTGGGCGGCGCGAACTACCAGGTGCCGATCGAGGTCAACCCTGAACGGCGCACCTCGCTCGCCATCCGCTGGCTGGTCGGCTACGGCCGGGCCCGGGGCGAAAAGGGCATGATTGACAAGCTGACCAACGAGCTGCTGGATGCGGCGAACGGCCGCGGCGCGGCGATGAAGAAAAAGGAAGATGTGCACCGCATGGCCGAGGCCAACAAGGCCTTTGCCCACTACCGTTGGTAAACGCTGTTCAACACGCACCCAAGAGAGACAAAGCAAATGGCCCGCCAAGTACCGCTCAATCGTTGCCGGAACATCGGAATCATGGCGCATATCGACGCCGGAAAGACCACGACGACCGAGCGCATCCTGTTCTACACCGGTATCACCCATCGGATCGGGGAGGTGCACGAAGGCACCGCGACCATGGACTACATGGAGCAGGAGCAGGAGCGTGGCATCACCATTACCTCCGCCGCGACAACCTGCACCTGGAACAACATCCGGATCAATATCATCGATACCCCCGGCCACGTGGACTTCACGGCCGAGGTGGAGCGCTCACTGCGCGTGCTTGACGGCGCGGTGGCGTTGTTCGATTCGGTTTCCGGCGTGCAGCCGCAATCGGAAACGGTGTGGCGGCAGGGCGACAAATACAAGGTGCCTCGCATTTGCTTCGTGAATAAGATGGACAAGGCCGGCGCGGACTTCGAGTACGTGATCGACACGATCCGGAAGCGGCTCGGCGCGAAGCCGGTCGCGATCCAGATTCCGATCGGCGCGGAAGCCAAGTTCCAGGGCGTGATCGATCTGGTGGAGATGCGCGCGATCGTCTGGCACGATGAGACGATGGGCGCGAAGTACTCGGTCGAGGAGATCCCGGCTGACCTGCAGAAGAAGGCCGAAGCTTACCGGATGCAGTTGATCGAGTCGGTGGCCGAGCACGACGACACCATGCTGGCCCAGTTTCTCGAGGGGGAAGTCCCGACCGCGGCGGAACTCAAGGCAGGTCTGCGGAAGGCGACCATCGACATGAAGGTATTTCCGGTCATGTGCGGGTCCTCGTTCAAGAACAAGGGCGTCCAAACGCTGCTTGACGCGGTGGTGGACTACCTGCCGAGCCCGCTTGACCTGCCGCCGGTCGAGGGCATCGATCCGCACGACACCTCGCGCATCCTCACGCGGGAGTGCTCGGACGCGGCTCCCCTGTCGGCGCTGGCGTTCAAACTGATCAACGACCCGTTCGGCAAGCTCGGCTTCATCCGGGTGTACTCGGGCTCGCTCAAGACGGGCGACACGATCGTGAACCCGCGCACGGGCAAGACCGAGCGCGTCGGCCGCCTGGTGAAGATGCACGCGAATAAGCGCGAGGACATCACAGAGATCCTGGCTGGCGACATCTGCGCGTGCGTCGGGATGAAGGACATCAAGACCGGGGACACCTTGGCGGCGCCGAGCGACCCGATCGCCCTGGGCGCGATCGATTTCCCGGACACGGTGATCTCGGTGGCCATCGAGCCGAAGACCAAGGCCGATCAGGAAAAGATGGGCGTCGCGCTGGCGCGTTTGGCCGACGAGGATCCTACGTTCAAGGTCAGGACCGATACGGAGTCGGGCCAGACGATCATCTCCGGCATGGGCGAGTTGCACCTGGAGATTCTGGTCGACCGCATGAAGCGCGAGCACAAGGTCGAGGCGAACGTGGGCGAGCCGCGGGTAGCCTTCCGCGAAACGATCCGCAAGACCGCCGAGGCAGAGGGCAAGTACATCCGGCAGACCGGCGGCTCGGGCAACTACGGACACGTCAAGATTCGCTTGGAGCCGGGTGAGCCCGGCACCGGGTTCGAGTTCATCGACTCGATCAAGGGCGGCGTGGTGCCGAAGGAGTACATCAAGCCGACTGAGCAGGGCATCCGCGAGGCGCTGACGGGCGGCATCCTGGCCGGGTACGAGATGGTGGATTTCAAGGCCGTGCTCTACGACGGCAGCTACCACGACGTCGATTCGAACGAAATGGCGTTTAAGATTGCCGGCTCGATGGCCTACAAGGAAGCCGCGCGCAAGGCGTCGCCGGTGCTGCTCGAACCGATGATGGCGGTCGAGGTGACCGTGCCCGAGGAGCATATGGGCACGATCATCGGCGACATCAACTCGCGGCGCGGGCGGATCGAGGGCATGGAGCATGTCGGCGGGTCGCAGGTGGTCAAAGCGATGGTGCCGCTGAAAGAGATGTTCGGCTACGTGAACGACATCCGTTCGTCGACGCAGGGCCGGGCCAGCTACTCGATGCAGTTTGCGCGGTACGAGGAAGCGCCTCGCATGATCTCGGAAGAGATTATCGGGCGCAACCAGGGTGAGTCCCGCAAGTAAAGTTCGATTTTTGATTGAGGAGACGAGAGCGACATGGGCAAGGAAAAGTTCGACCGTTCGAAGCCGC
>CAXTTW010000220.1:0-4970 GCA_964247255.1 uncultured Acidobacteriaceae bacterium | reverse complement strand
GGCGGGGACGGGTTCCTGAGCCGGAGCCTGACCGTTGTGAAGGTGGCCAAGCCGAAGCAGGATCTTCGATTCGACGTGCCGGTCGTCGGCCTCGCGACCGTGGAGGCGATGGCGGCGGCTGGGGCGCGCTGCCTGGCGGTAGAGGCGGGGCGGACGCTGCTGTTCGACCGGGTGGCTTTGGTGGCGCGGGCGGACGCGGCGGGGATCGCGATCGTCGGGCTCGATCGGCCCTGAACCGAGCATCTCAGCGAAAAGTGCTCTAATCAGGCGTGAGGTGGCACATGGCAAAGATTTGGGTTGTGTTGGCGGCATTGGCGGTGTTTTTGGGCGCGGGTTTCGCAGGCGCGCGGGCTTGGGCTGCGGACGCGGACGCGGTTCCGTCGGCGGGGCAGGCGGCTCCGGCGTTTATCCTGCCCTCGCAGACGGGAGCGCCGACCAGCCTGGCGAGCTTCAAGGGCAAGTGGGTGGTCCTGTACTTCTATCCGAAGGACGGCACCAGCGGCTGCACCATGGAAGCGCATAAGTTCCAGGAGGATGCGCCCAAGTACGAGAAAGCCAACGCGGTCATCGTGGGGGTAAGCGTGGACTCGGTCGACTCGCACAAGAGCTTCTGCGCGAAAGAGGGCTTGAACTTCCACTTGTTGAGCGACGCGGACAAAAAAGTCGCGCCGCAGTACGGGTCTCTGGGGAATTACCTGGGCATCAAGATCGCCAAGCGGAATACTTTCCTCATCGACCCGGAAGGCAAGATCGTGAAGGTGTGGGAAAGCGTGAAGCCCGCGGACGCGAGTTCGGATGTACTCGCTGAGCTGGCTGCGGATCAGAAAAAGGGGTAACGGCTTTCGAAAGTAAAAGGGTCATCCTGAGGAGCGAAGCGACGAAGGACCTGCTTTCTCCTTCATCGCAGGGGAGAAGTCTCTTTCCTTCGCTCAGGACGACCCTTTTCCGCCCCTAAAAGCGATACGCGATCTGCCCCGTGATCGTCCGCGGCGTCACATAGTGGGTGCCGCTGAAAGTAGACAGGAAGTTATAGAGCGCGTACTTGTTCGTGACGTTGACGACTGTAACGCGGGCACTCCAGGTCTTGGTGTCGCCCTTAAATAGGTTATCGTCGCCTAGGGCCATATCGAACAGGCTGCGCGGCTGGACGCGCGGCGGATTTTTATCCGGGTTCTCCGTGCCGGGCGCGGGAATCCGCAGAAGAGTCGAGCCCAGTTGCTGGGGCGAGCAGCTTTGTATCTGGTTGGTGAGCGAAGCGCGGTCCGGCCCGCAGAAAAGGCCCGCCTCGAACTGCTGGTCGGCCGTGTAGCCGGTCAGGTCGACCGGGTTGGTCGTGTTGGTTGCGAAGGGGGTGGACCCGGCGACCTCGCCCGAGTCGTAGTGCCAGTTGAAGCTGTAGAACGGCCCGTTGTGGAACTGGTATTGGAGGTTGGTGTTCTGGTTGAAGCGCTCGTCGTGGTCGATGCGGAAGGGCTGGCCGTTAGCCCCCACGGTCGCCCCCGCTCCGCCGGTCTGCGGGGGGAAAAACCGCGCTGCCACGCTGGACGCGACCCAGGAGAGGCTGAAGCCGCGATACTCCGGCACGCGGGCGTTGAGGGCAAAGCCGGGGATCTTCGAGCTGGTCCACTGAATGGGGAAGAAGATGGGCGTGTTGCCGAAGTCCGAAAAGTCCAGACCGCGGTGGGTGTACTTCCAGATGTACTCACCGCCGACGACTAAGTGAGGGCCGAACGACTGCTCGAAGCCGGCGTGGAACTCGTTGCGGTGGCCGGGCGTCAAGATATTGTTTACCCCCGGCGTGCAAGCCAGCAGCGGGTTCAGCACGGGGTTGTTACAGCCCAGGCTCGACAGCACCAGGTTTTCGTTGAATGGCGTTTCCATGGTGCGCGCGTAGGAAAGCCGCAGCACGGTGTTCGACTTGGCGATTTTGTACGAAGCCCCCAGGCGGGGCTCGGCCTGACGATTGACGGAAAGGCCGTTGTACAGGTCGCCCCGCACGCCGAGCGAGACCAGCCAGCCGCCCTTCGTGATGACGTCCTGCACGTAGAGCGCGGTTTCCTTGACGGTGGTTCGGCCGACGAACCGGTAGCTGGCCGCCGCCGCGAGCGCGCAGCCGTCGCTGGCCGAGGGCGTGGGGCGGGTCAGGTCAAAGCAGCCCAGCTTCGGGAAAAAGCCCGGATTGGGCTGCAGCCCGGCCCCGCCGCACTGCGCGGGGTCGTTAAAGCCGGCCGCCGGCGCCCCGGACGCGTCCAGGCAAGGGGCGTTTTGCGTCGGGCTCACGATGCCGAACGCGGTGCTTTCCCGCAGGGGCGTTTGCTGGTAGGTCGCGCCGGCCTTAAATGAATTGACCCCTCTGACGAACGACAGGTCCGAGCGGACGCCGTCGTTGAGCAGCGTGCGCTCCTGGTCGATCGCCTCGGACTGGATCGGTCCGAGGTCGGAGAAGGGATTGCGGCTGCCGTAGTAGTAGAAGTAATCCTTGCGGACATAGGGGTTTAGGTTGAAGACCGCGCTGTTGCCGAGGACGCGGGTGTAGGTCGGCGATACGATGAACGTTCCGATCTGCGTGCGCTGGTCGGCTTGCGGCAGGGGGTTGCCGGTGAGGGGGTCGGCTTTGCCCAGATTGAGCTGGTCATACGTGTTGGGGTTCTGAAACCAGGACCGCGTGTAGTTCAGGTTCATGTGCACCGAGTCGCGGTCGGAGAACTTGAAGTCCACCCGGTCCCACACGTTCTCTTCGTTGCCTTTGTCGTGCAGGGTGTTGAACTCAGGCGCGTCGAGAAACCGCCCGGTGCGCAGGCCGTTGATGACGAAGAAGTTGCCGAACTTCTGCTTGTCTCCCCCGTTGCCGACCGCGATCTCCCCGAAAGCCGAACCGAAAGTGCCGTAGGAGGCGGTGACGCTGCCGGTGGGGTGCGCGAGGCCCAGGCCGGAGCGCGTGGTCAAGTCGACGACCAGGCTGGTTTTGTCGCCGTACTCGGCCGGCGGCGCGCCCTCGATGACCTGGACGGACTGCACCGCGCTCAGGGGCACCTGGTTTGAAAAGAGTTTGCTTTGCTGATCGCTGATGTTCTGGCCGTCGACCGAGAAGGTGTTGGAGGCATGATCGCCAAGCCCGTGCATCAGGCCGTTCGAGTCGGCGGCGACCCCCGGCGCGCCCAGGGTGATGAGCGAGCTGAGGCCGGAGGACTGGCTCTCGAGCGGGATCTTGTCGAACTGCTTGCGGTCGAGGTCGGTGTGGTAGTCGGACGAGTTCTCGACCAGGTCGCCCGCCGCCTCGACCGTGACGCTGGTGCCGGCGTCGCCGATCGCGAGCTTGACGGGGATCGCCGTGGCGACAACCGACCGCAGCACCACGGTCTGGCTGAACGGCGCGAAGCCCGGCGTCGAGACGGTGAGGACGTACGAGTCGAGCGGCAGATTGGCGACCAGGGCGCGGCCCTGGGCATCGGAGACCGCGGAGCGGACGAGGCCGCTGCGGCCGTTGGCGACCGTGACGGTCGCGCCGGGGATTACCGCGCCGGAAGGGTCGGTGACCGTGGCGGCGATGGAGCCGGAGTTGCCGGTGGCCTGCGCGTGGAGCGCGGGCGCCGGCGACGAAGCCGCGAGAACGGCAAGGGAAAAGACGAGGGGACGCATGTGGGATCTCCGAGGCGTGGCGAAAGCTTGGGTTCTTTTGAGGGAAGCGGCTTTAGCAGGCGCAGGGAGGAGGGCGGATACGGAAGACGCGTGCCCGGAACAGCGAAACGGCCCGCGCTTCGGCCTCGCCGGCGCGGAAGAGCGTGCATGGCAGCAGCGGCAGGACCAGGAGCGTGGGCAGCGCCGCGACCGCGTGGGTCAGCAGGCAGAGCCGGCAGTGCTCGCCGGAGTCCAGGTGGCCGTGGGCCGCCTCGACCGCGACGAACGCGGCGAGGAGCAGGCAAAGCGCCAGGACGAGGGCCTGGATGAGGAAGCGTCCGGATTGGAGGCGGCGCGTCATTGGTAGGGGGAGCCGCCCGCTAATGCGAGCCGGTGTGCAATATCACTATGGCACACCCGCGCCCCGGGAGCGCCCGAACATGGCAGAATTGCTGAGGGACCGGAGGCGCGCGAGTGGCGGCACAGGTACGCGAAACACGGCAGAAGCAGGCGATCCGAAGCGCGTTCGCCGACGCCGGCCGGCCGCTTTCCCCATCGGAGGCGCTGCGCTTCGCCGAGCGGGCCGTGCCGGGGTTGAGCATCGCCACGGTCTACCGCAACATCACCGCCATGGTCGAGGAAGGCTCGCTGGTGCCGGTGGCGATCCCCGGCGACTCCACCCGTTACGAGGTGGCGGGCAAGCAGCACCACCACCACTTCCAGTGCAGACAGTGCAACCGGGTGTACGAGTTCCAGGGCTGCGGAGTGGGGCCGAAACCCAAGCTGCCGCGCGGCTTCAGGGTCACCGGGCACGAGTTCTTCCTATACGGGACCTGCGCGGCGTGCCGCTGAGGCTCGTTCAAGGCCCGACGAGGCGGTTGGTCAGATAGATCAACGCAGCGCCCGCGAACACCGCGGGGACCAGGAACCCGCGCTGCGCCTCCGGGGCGCGCCGCAGGGCGGGCAGGAAGTCCGCGGTCGCCATCTGGAAAAAGAACGCGGCCGCCAGCACCAGCAGCACCACGGAGACCCCGGCGGAGGGGGCGAGCCAGAGCGCGAACAGGCCTCCGACGAAGGGGGCCAGGGCGTCGGCGAGCAGGAAGGCGTAGTCCCCGGGCTCGGCCGGTTCACCGCCGGTCGAAAGCAGGATGGTGTTCATGCCGTCGCCCAGGTCGTGCGCGGCGATGCCGAACGCGACCGCCAGGCCCGCCGCGTGGGAGCTGCCGTAGGCCGCGCCGATGGCCATGCCGTCGCGAAAGCTGTGCGTGATGAGCATGGCGGCCCCGAACCGGCCGTGTGCGCGCGTCTTGCCGGCCGCGTGCAGCCCGTAATCGATGGTGAAGAACAGGAGC
>CAXTTW010000219.1:0-4975 GCA_964247255.1 uncultured Acidobacteriaceae bacterium | reverse complement strand
GCAATGAGCGGCAACGGGGTCGAGACGAGAAAGCGAGAACGTGCGTGAGACGTGAACTGGATTCGCTGGTGGCACAGATGGACGCGGGCGGCATCACCTACGCCGAGGCCGTGCGTGAGTTCAAGCGGCGTTTTCTGCTGCAGGTGCTGGCCAGGCACAGGGGCAACCAGTGCAAGGCGGCCGAGGACCTCCAGGTGCACCGCAACACGCTGAGCCGGATGATCGCGGAGCTGGGCATCGACGCGTCGGAAACCCGCGCGGGCGGCAAGCGGCCCGTCCGCAGCGCCGCTCCAGCCGCGCTCGAGATCAAGCGGACCGGCAGCGACGCGCGCTGAGCGTTTTGCTGGGTGCAGCTTTTTCGGCGCGGCCAGGGGTCATCCTGAGAGGGTTTTTCCGAAGTTTGCGCGAGTAACTCCGGATTATCCTGACTTGACTGCGGGCTGCGCGACAACAGCAGGGCCTTCGTCGCCGCGCTCCTCGAGGGGAGCTCTCGAGGGTAGATTCCTCGGGCGATAGAAGGCCGACTTCCACCCCAGCCCGATTGCTAAACTCAAACCTGTGAAGATCGCCCTCTGCCAGATCAACCCGACCGTCGGCGACTTCTCCGGCAACCAGCGGCTCATCCTCGACTACGCCGCGCGGGCGGCCGCGGGCGGCGCGGACCTCGCCCTCTTCCCCGAACTCGCCCTGTGCGGCTACCCGCCCGCCGACCTGCTCGAGAAGCAGGCGTTCCTCGACCGGGCCGGGCAGTCGCTTCAGCAACTGGCCGGGCGGGCTCCCCGCAACCTCGCTCTGATCGTCGGCTATCCCTCCCCAGCCCGGCTCGAAACCGGCAAGTGCGTCCACAACTCCGCCGCTCTTCTTGAAGGCGGGCAGGTCGCCTTTGTGCAGCACAAGCGCCTCCTGCCCTTCTACGACGTGTTCGACGAGCAGCGCTACTTCGCCCCGGCCGAGGCGCAAAGCATCGTCGAGATCGCCGACGAGCGTGTCGCGCTGACCATCTGCGAGGACGCATGGAATGACAAAAGTTTTTGGCAGACCCGGCGCTACGGCGTCGACCCGGTCGAGGAACTCGTAAGGCAGGGTGCCTCGGTGATCCTCAACATCTCGGCCTCGCCGTTCTGGCGCGGCAAGCGCGAGACGCGCCAGGAGATGCTGGCCGCCATCGCACGCCGGCACGCAAAGCCGGTCGTCATGGTCAACCAGGTGGGCGGCAACGACAGCCTCCTTTTCGACGGAACCTCGCTCGCCCTGGACCCTAGCGGCGAAGTCGCCGCGCGCGCGTCCTCGTGCGTTGAGGATTTGATCTTCTTCGACACGAAGACGGAAACAGGCGACCTGCGCCCCGCTGTCGCGAGCGAGGACGAACTGGTTTTCCGCGCGCTGGCCATGGGCGTCCGCGACTATCTGCGCAAGACCGGCTTCCGCGCCGCGCTGCTCGGTTTGAGCGGCGGCATCGACTCCGCCCTGGTTGCCGCCATCGCCGTCGAGGCGCTCGGCGCGGCTAATGTGACGGGTATCGGCATGCCCTCGGCTTACTCCTCGCCCGGTTCGGTCGAGGACAGCCGCGCCCTCGCCGCGAATCTCGGTATCCGCTTCGAGCTGGTTCCTATCGCGCCCATGGTCGACGCGTTCCACCCGGCCCTTGCCCCCCTGTTCGCGGGTGCGCCGAGCGACCTGACCGAGGAAAACCTTCAGTCTCGTATTCGTGGGACGACTCTGATGGCGCTCTCGAACAAGTGGGGCGCCCTGGTGCTGACCACGGGCAACAAGAGCGAGATGGCCACCGGCTACGCGACGCTGTACGGCGACATGGCCGGCGCGCTCGCGGTCATCGGCGACGTGATGAAGACCGAGGTGTACAGCCTATGCCGCTGGCTGAACCGCGACCGCGAGGTCATCCCGTCCGCCATCCTAGAGAAGCCCCCATCCGCCGAGCTGCGGCCCGGCCAGCTCGACTCCGACTCGCTGCCCGACTACGCCCGGCTCGACCCGGTTCTATCGGCCTACATCGAGCACTACGAGACCGCCGCCGAGATCGCCGCCCATACCGAGCTCGAGCCCGACGAGATCGCGCGCGTCCTCAAGCTGGTTGAACGAAGCGAGTACAAACGCCAGCAAGCCGCACCGGTGCTCAAGGTCACCCCAAAAGCATTCGGCATGGGCCGGCGGTTCCCGATCGCGGCGAAAGCGGAGGTTTGATGTGCGATAAAGGACCGCGCGCTCAGGGGATTTTAGGGCAGACTTCCAAGGTGAGAGCAACACTGAAAAACCTCGTCATCTTCTTTGTGCTCATGGCGGCGACCATGCACTGTGTGCAGACCATTTTCACTGACAATGCCTCGCTGCTCGACCTCCAGAAATATGAGGATGGGCAGGAGAAGATGCCCTTTCAGGGCAGGGTCGCCATGATGCCCGTGCTCCGTTGGGGCCATGCGCGGTATGGCGGGGCAGTCGCGGCCCTTAGCCCCGGAGTAAACTTCGGCTACGACCCGTATACGCCCGAGAAGATCGTCAGCTATCGGGTAGGTTTGTACAGCCTGGCTATTATCGTGCTTTTGTGTATGCGCTACGGCGTGCGCAACGGCCGTGAGTTCTGGTGGCTCTGCCCCGCGCTTGCGATTCTCACCTTCTACGTGAGCTACGGGGCGCGCGGCGACCAGCATTACTGGTACCCCTACGATCTCCCGCATGCCGCCTTGTTTACTGCTGCATGCCTCTTCCTGCTTGAAGGCAAGTGGTTCCTGATGGCGGCTTTCTTTCTGGCCGACCTGCCCACGCGGGAAACGTCCATCTACCTCATCCCTTGCCTTCTGGCGGTCGGCTGGGTGCAGCGCCAACGCCTCCGGGCCGTTGCTTTCTCGGCGGTGATGGCTGCGGCCTGGCTAGCGGTACACCTGACCATCGCCCGGCACTTTCGAGCCAATCCGAGCGACACAGGCGTACACCTCAAGCATTTCGGATGGATGATTCGCTACCCGCATTTCTGGCCGCAGACCATGACTGCGTTCGGGTATATGTGGCTGCCCATGGTCTTTCTTTGGCGCTATCTGCAAAGAAAACAAAGGGCGTTCATCGCGGGAGCCGTGCCCGGGCTTCTGACCACAGCAGCTTTCGGCATCTGGTACGAATCCAGAGTTTGGTCTGAGTGGAACGCCGTGGCCGCCTGCCTAGTGTTCTCCGCGGCCACGCGCTACTTTCGCCAGAGTCGATACTCTTACAGAGAGGGGTCACCTGTCGGCGGTCTGGCGAGAGTGCCTGTTCCGGATGTAGGGACGCTGGCCCAGCGCGAAAGACACCGCTCTGCCTGAAGCCTCCGACTTCAAGTGAGATTCAAGAGTGCGTCGGCAGCAGCACCAGCTGCCCTTTTGCCTCGCTGTGGCTGAGCCGGACCACGTGCGGCGTCAGGATGATCACCAGACTGTCTCGCGTCGAGACGGTGTCGTGCTCGGTCGAAAGGTCGAGGCCGGGGATCTCGCTCAGGCCGGGGATGCCGATCAACGCCCGGGTCTCCTGGTTGGTCAGCTGGCTCACCAGCACCGTCTTCTCCCCCGGCTTTACGTTCACGATCGAGTTCGTTTCGCGGTTGTTGAGCACTGGGTTGCTGTTGAGCGAGACCCCGCTGAGCGCCGAAAGCTGGAGGCGCAGCTTGAGCGCCACGGAGCGGCCCTGCTCCACCCTGGGCGTCGCGGTGAGGAGCAGGCCGATGTCCTGGTACTGGACCTGAGGAATCGTCGCCGAGGCCGCCGCGCTCAGCTGCGACAGGTTGATGCCCAGGTTCTGCAGGGTGTTCGACAGCCCCGCCGCGTTGATGCCCGCGATGCCGGCCGTGCCCGCGGCCAGGTTCGAGTAGCTCGAGGTCACGATCGGGTAGCGCTCGCCGATCTTGACCGAACCCTCCTGCTGGTCCGAGAGCCGCAGCTTCACGGAGTCCACCATGCGCGTTTCGGACGCGTTTAAAAGACCGTTCGCCGCCGCCGAGGTCAGGGTCAGTCCCGTCGTCGTGAGGCCGCCGCCGAAGTACGCGAACGGCTGGGACAGGAGCGTGCTGCCCGCCTGTCCCGAGGCGATAAGCGCCAGCGCGATCTCGCCGATGTTGCCCGGGGTCACCAGCCCGCTGGAGATGAGCTGCTGCACCAGCGAAGGGTTGTTCGCGATCAGCGAGTTCAGCTCCGAGGTCACGTTGAAGATGCTGGTCGAGTTGGGCAGCTGCGCGCCCAGGTTCGCGGTCCGCTGCGTCTGGACCTCGAAGATGTCGATGTCGAGCGCGACCTCGCTGCGCCCGGCCAGCAGCTCCTCGACCTCCGTGTTGAAGGCGCGCATCTTGGTCGCCGGGGCGCGTAGCGTTAGGGTGCCGCTCGCCTCGTGCACGGTGGCCTGCGTGGCCTCGAAGACGTTGCGCGCGATGTTGCCGACGTCGTTCATCTCCGCCGGGGTCAGCCCCGGCAGGTAGAGCGTTTCAAGCGCGAGCCGCTCGTACTTCGCGCGATTTTCACGCGTGTCCAGGGCAAGCAGAGCGCGCCGCGGATCGATCGGCACCAAGAACGTCCCCGTGGCCAGGGTCAGCATCTGCCGCGCCGCGTCGAAGTCCACTTCGTCCGCGTCCAGGCGCACCGGCTTCGCATCGACTGAGTCGTCCAGCGTCGGCGTGATGCCGTATGCGCCCAGCACCTGCTTCAGGAGCTCGGTTTTTGGGAGGCGCAGATGGAAGGACTGCTTGCCCCCGCCAGGTACAAGCTCCGCGAGCGGCCCGGCGTCATCCTTAATCGGGTTCAGCAGCGCCTCGGGTCGATCCCGGCTCGCGGGCTGAGCGTCCAGTGTGTCGTTCTGGTGCTCCAGGACCAGGGGGTTGCGGCTATCTGCGTCGCGCGCCTCGCGCATCAGGGCTTCGGCGGTCGCCGTGTCGCCTTGCAAACGGACTTTAAGCGCCTGCTGCATCAGCTGGGTGGCCAAGTTCTCGCGGCAGATCGCGAGC
>CAXTTW010000218.1:0-4979 GCA_964247255.1 uncultured Acidobacteriaceae bacterium | reverse complement strand
CGACCGCGCCCGGTCCGTTGCCGAGATAAAGCTCCGCCCCGAAGTTGCCCCGCAGCGGCACCCACGCGTGAAACACCTGCCAGTTCCGCAGGCTCCAAGGGGCGATCAGCGCGAGACAAACCACCCCGGCCAGCGCCGCCCGCCCTACCTGCGCGGGCCCGAACTCCGCAGCCAGGCCGGCGAGCGTCCCCCGGTTTGCCTGTCCGCCGTGAAGACTGCCGGCCAAAACCCACACCCCAAGCACCGGGAGCATGATGCACACCTCCGGGTTCGACAGCGCGATCAGCCCCCAAACGAACCCGAACAGCAGCCAGCGCCTTACTGTGGGCCCCGCGCCGTCAGGCTCCCCCACACGCCGCATCCGGAGCGCCAGCACCAGCGCCCAGGAGAAAAGAAACGCGGTCAGCGTCATCTCCCAGATCCACTTGACCGAGTACTGCATCGCCGCCGGGTACAGCGCCCACACCCACGCCGACCAGACAGCCACCCGCGCGTTGAAGCACCCCGCCGCGATCTCGTAGGGCGTCCGCACCATCAGCGCATTAAACACGCAGTTGACCGCCAGCAGCACCCATGCCGACGACCCCGAATACACGCCGAACAGCTTAAACACACCCGCGATGAGCAGCGGGTATAGGGGAGTCACCCACGCGGTCGGCCCCGTGTGCCCGTGAAACGGGTCCGCATAGCCGTATCCGGTCGCGAGCGCCCGCGCGATGCGCCCCATCTCCCACCCGAACCCGAAGTGCCACTCATATGGACGCACTCGCCAGGTATGGGCCAAGGTCATGTACGCGATGCGAACAAGCAGCGCGAGCCCCACCACCCGCCACGGGGCGGAAAACCGCGCAGCTCGCGTCACTGCTGTCGGCGCTGTCGCGATCGCGGCCACACTGGGATTGTACGTTCCCTTCCGCCTGTTTAGGATCGACCGCATCATGGCACTCACCGCCGCCCAACCTGCTGCCGCGCCCGATGCCGTTGCCGGCCCGTCCGCAACCCGGCTCGTCTCCCTCGACGTGCTGCGCGGCCTTGCGGTCGCGGGTATGATCCTGGTCACCGATCCGGGCACCTACAGCGCGGTGTACCCGCCGCTGCTCCATGCCGACTGGCAAGGCTGGACGCCCACGGACATGATCTTCCCCACGTTTCTCTGGATCGTGGGCGCCGCTATCCCGTTCTCCCTGTCGGCGCAGGAGCGGCGTTGTGTGAGCGGGCTTGCCGTCACGCTGCGGATGCTCCGCCGCGTGTGCCTGCTCCTCCTGCTTGGACTGCTGCTCAACGGGTATCCGTTCTACCACCTGCACACGCTTCGGATACCCGGCGTGCTCCAGCGCATCGCGCTCTGTTATGGCGCGGCCGCGCTGCTGATGCTCCCGGTGCGCCGTCGAAGTACTCCCCAACGGCAGGCGTTCACGCTCGCGGGTTGCGCGCTCACCTTTTGGGTGGTCTACGGACTTCTGCTCGCGTTCGCGCCCGCGCCGGGCTTTGGACCGGGGCATCTGGACCAACTTCGCAGCCTGCCCGCCACCCTGGACCGTCTTGTGTTCACGCGCGCCCACCTGTGGCCGTACGGCCTCGCTCCCGGCTACGGGGTTGCATTCGACCCGGAAGGGCTGCTCTCGACGCTGGGTGCTGTCGGCACGACACTCGCAGGCGCGGCGGCCGGCGTTTGGCTGCGCACCACCCGAGAGTGGCGTCGCACCGCGCTCGTTTTCGCACTCGCCGGAGTCGCCTGCATGGCCGCCGGGTACGCACTCGCGCCGTGGCAGCCCATGATCAAGAAGCTGTGGACGCCTTCCTTCGCCCTGTTTGCCGCCGGGTTTAGCTTCGTGGCGTTCGCGGCGCTGTACGCCGTACTCGACGGGTTTTAAATCGGCCGTAAGGCTGCCGCGCCACTCCTTGTTTTCGGGACGGACGCCATCTTGGCGTTTACCGTTTCCGGCCTCGTCACAGCCTCGTTGCAGGCCATCGTCATGCCGCCCGGTAAACCGCTGCACCATTGGCTGTACGAGCGCCTGTTCGCGACCTGGCTCCAGCCAATACATGCATCTCTGCTGTACGCGGTCTGTATCGTCCTCCTGAACGGGCTTTTGTTCCTGCCGCTCTATCGCCGCCGCCTGTTCCTGCGCTTGTAAGGAACGTCCGGTCAAGGCAGAAACCTGGACTCATCCTGAGGAGTCGAGCGACGAAGGACCTGCTTTTGCCGCACGGCGGAGGGAAGCAGGTTCCTCGCTGCGCTCAGTCAGGATGACCCTTGTTCAGAGTGTCCTTAACTCACCGTCCGCGTCCCTAGGTCCACCGAAACCACATCGAACGGCGCGGTCATTCCGGCCTGGTGGTACTCGACGCGCAGCGTCGCCGCGTCCACACTCACGCGGAGGAAGCCGTAGTGCGTGTCGTCGTAGTTTTCAAGCGTTAAGGTCGGGTCCACGACGACCGGCACCCGCATCGGCGCGCCTGCCGAGCCCGCGCGCATCCGGTTCAGGCCGTGGCCGCCGTTGCCCGCGACCACGTAGGCCACCTGGAACTCGCCTTTCGCGGCGGGGTTCACCGTGCGGGTAAACCGCTGGTAGTTGTGCGCGTGGCCGGAAAAGACGGCGTGCGGCCAAAAGCCCGCCTTGGTCGCGGCCGCGTCCATGTCCGCCAACATGCGCGGCGACCCGCCGTGCGTTGTGCCGCCCGTGTACGGCGGGTGATGGACCGCGATCACCACCGCGCCCGCATACTTCTCCTGCTTGCAGCGGGCCAGCGCCGCCTCCAGAAACGCGAGCTGCGAGTCGTTCAGAGAGGGTCGCGCGCCGCCTTCGGTCGAGATCACGCCCGGATCCTCAAGCACGTTGCTGTAGAGCGCCAACACCCGCACGAACGGCGCGTCGAAGGTATAGAACACCCCCGGCTGCGTCATCGCGGTCCGCAGCAAGCCGCCCGCCTCGGGGGTGATCGCCGGAGCGGCGGCGGCGAGGTTGCGCAGCCACGCATCGAGCGTGGGCGCGGGGTCGCCTTTGTAGACCACGCCGTCGTGGTTGCCGGCCACGCCCAGGATCGGCCCCTGGTAGGCCCGCCACGGCGCGTAGAACTGGTCGTACCAGTAGCGGGCCTCGCCGAAGGAGTACACCCAGTCTCCCAAATGCAGAAAAAACGCGGGCACGGCGTTCGCGGGGGAGCGGACTAGGTCGGCCTGCGCGGCATCGGCGACCGCGGATTCGGTAGCCGGGCCGATCACGCTGCCTGTGTCGCCAACCGAATGGAAGACGATCTGCCCGGCTTGCTCGATCGCCTGCGCCTTGCCGGGGCCGAGCTGCGCGCCCCACACCTCGGCCAGCGTGATCACCGGCTCCACGCCGCCGCGCGGGGCAGGGAAGGGCTCGACCAGCAAGCGGTCGGTCAGCTTGTACAGGCCCGCGTCGGAAGGGTGGGGCACCTTGCAGCCGGACGGGTCCGGCCCCGGCTGCGGCTCGCCGAAGTTGGGCAGACCCGAGCTTGGCGGCGCCGTGGGCGGCGGCACCGGCTGCGGAGCGGGCTTGGGGCGCTTGACAGGGGCTTTCTTCGGCATGGGGCTTCCTCGCTGGGCAGGATATACCGCCCGCGATGAAGGAGAAGTGAACCGCTATGCCGACTTTTTCTGAGGGGGGTGGAAGCAGGGTGCGGGCTGCTTCGGCAAGGCTTAGGCGGCGGCGGATAGCTGATCCGCTTAGCATTGGCGGTGCTCAAGCCGCTTCCGCATGGTGCATGACGACCTTGTCCTGGATCGCCCCGAGCAGCTTCTTGTCCTCGGGAAACGCCACGCTGCTCTTGGAAACCGCCATCTCGTCCTCGCGCAGCCGATCCAGGCGCTCCCCTCCGTCCTCGGCGTCCACATTACCCCACAGCCCCTCGTACCGCAGCGCAATCCCGTACCAGCGCCCGTGGAGGTCAGCACGCTCGGTCGCGTTTCGTTCGTTGCGCGCGGCCGGCGATCACAAGCTCAAGCCCGCGGCAATCAGCGTGAGCAGCAGCTTAATCCATCCCCAGCCTGCTGAACGGTGGCTGTCAAGAGCAGCACGGTCGTCCCGGACGAAAGCAAAAGCCCTCCCACACGACATCTTGTTGCTATTCGGAAAGCATTGGCGGCCCTTGCTTCCTTATGCCTCTCGCGCTCGCAGAACCAGCCCTTCTCTGCCAACCGATTCACACCGCGGTAACCTTACCCCTTGCCCCCGCGCCGGTTCCGTGAGACCGTCTCACCACATAGTCCGCACGCATAAAGGAGGCCCGCCCATGATTCCACAGACTCACCCGCTCCGCCGCATCTTTCACGACCTTGTGCGCGAGTGCTTCCGCGACGTTTTGCCGCGCGGGGAAGCGGAGATCGCCGCTTATGTCGCCGACATGCTCACCGAGTTCTCCTCGACCGAAAAGCTCTACCCGCTGTTCGACGAGCAGGGCCGGCCCGTGCGCGAAATCGAAGCCATGCTGCGCGCCGCCGACCCCGTCCACGGCACCGCCAGCTCCTTCGACGACGAGCGCCGCCTGCGCAAGCATATCGGCGACTACCTCCTGTTCTCCGCCGGCATGGCCCCGCGCAACGCCCAAAGCCCGCACCGGCTCCAGGCCATGGTGCGCACCGGGCAGGAAAGCTACTGGGTCGTGTCGCAGTTCAACCTGTTTGAGTACGAGCGGGAAGCGCCCCTGTTCGCGCGGCTCAGCCAATCGTTCGAGCCGTGCATGCACGGGCTGCGCGAGGTGTACACGCGGCTCCAGCGCTCCGGGCCGCGGCTGCTGATGTAGTCAATCACGCACGCGAAATGTTCGCCACCTTACAACTCTGGACCGCTCCCGCGCCTCCATGGGCGTAGGAGCGCCCCATGGATCGTAGGCTGTTTTCCTCGCTCGGCATTGCCGCCGCGGGAGGCTTGTTCGCGCCCGAACCGGCCCGCGCCCAAGACTCCCCGGCCGAGCTGGAGCGCTCGAGCCCAGCCACTCGCGGGCCCCGCGCC
>CAXTTW010000217.1:0-4989 GCA_964247255.1 uncultured Acidobacteriaceae bacterium | reverse complement strand
CCCTCGGGTGACCCGTCATCGCCTTTCTCGGCGCTTTGCTCCTCGGACGGCTCGGCCGAGCGCAGGGCCTCGGTGGCCATGGCACGCTCTTCGGCAGCCTGCGAGCGCGCCGGCTGCTCCGTGATTTGGGCTGTACGGTCACGGCCGCGTCCGCGCCGCCCGTCCCGGCGTCCCCGGCTTTCCTCGACCGCCGGAGCCACCCCTTCTTCCTCGATGGGCGCGGCCGGGGTTTGCGCCCGCCGTCCACCTACACTGGTGGTTTCGTACTCGTCCGCGTCCTCGCTGTCCTCCAGAAAATCCGTGACGTACAGGAAGGCGTCGCGCTCGAGCCCGATGTCGACGAACGAGCTTTGCATGCCGGGCAGCACCCGGGTCACGCGGCCCTTGTAGACCGACCCTGCCAACGTGTACTCGTTTTCCCGCTCGTAATAGACTTCCGCGAGCTGGTCGTCCTCCAGGATCGCTAGCCGCGTCTCGTGCGGCGTGGTGGAAATACAGATCTCTTTCGCCATTTCACCTCATGGGGCAAGGCGGGGTGCGAGTCCGCGGGGCGGGCAGGCGCAGCGTGCGGGTTTGGAGCGCGAAATCTGTTCAACCGAGCGCACAACGGTGATCCGTCGGCCGCAAGGCTTTCTGGACAACCTGGGTCTCGCGAGAAGGTTCGGATTCCAAAGGGGGCGTGGAGCGATGGTGACCGCGTCGACCTGCATCGTGCGGGCGGGGCCGTTTCCCATCCTCGTGCGCTCATCCCGAATGTCCTGCCCGGCCGGGGTCTTGTGCGTCCGCCTGACCGGTTCGTAGTGCAATCTTGTGCGGCCGGCTCTCCCCATTTGGGCTCGATCCGGCAACTTGCCATGGCACGGCAGCCGCCGATGCGGAGACCCTGCCCAATCCCGCCTTGCCCTAGTTCACAAAGCGGTTCATGCGCACGTTCATGACCATGCCCAGCGCCAGGAACGTAAACAAAACCGAAGATCCGCCGTAGCTCATCAGCGGCAGGGGAATTCCGGTCACCGGCATAAAGCCGACCACCATCCCGACATTGACGAGGATTTGGAAGATCAAGACCGCAGCCACGCCCGTCACTAAAAGCGTGCCGGAAACGTCTGCCGCCGTTTGAGCGTTCTGTATCAAACGCATCAATATGAGGAAGTATAGCAGCAGGATTCCGACCGCGCCGACGAAGCCGTGCTCTTCGCTCCAGGCGGCGAAGATGAAGTCGGTGTACGGGATCGGAAGAAAATCGCCCTGTGTTTGCGTGCCTTTAGCGACGCCCCGCCCGAAGATCCCACCGTCGCCCACCGCGATCAGCGACTGGCGAATCTGGTATCCCGCTCCGCGGGGGTCGCTATCCGGGTCAATGAAGCTGGTCAGCCGCGCTTTCTGATACGGCTTGAGGACTTTGCCGCTGGTCCAGATGCCACCAACCAAAACCACCCCCACCAGCCCGAGGATCACAGCCTTGCGCCAGGGGATGCCGCCCAGAAAAAGCCCGACCAGCAGAATGGGCGCATATGTCAGCGCCGTCCCCAGATCCGGCTGTTTAAGCACCAGCAGCATCGGCACGCCGACCAGCGCCATGCCCTTGAAAATGTCCGGCCACGTCATCGTTTTGCCGACAAGCTTTGAGAAATAGCGCGCCACGGCCAGGATGAGGATGATCTTGACCCATTCGGACGGCTGGAAGTGAATGCCTCCGGGAAACTTAATCCAACGCCGCGCGCCGAGCACCTTGGTCCCGACGACCGGAACCGCTAGCAGAGCCACCAGAAACACGCCATAGATCCAAGGCACCGCGTCCAGGATCGCATGGTAATCGATCCTGCTCACCACGAACATGGCGACGAGGCCGCCGACCAGCCAGACCATCTGCGATTTCTCGAAGCCGACGAACTTGGTGTGCATCGTCGCCGAGTAAATCTCCAGCACCGACAGCACGGACATGATCAGGACGAAGCTCAGCAGCGTCCAGTCGAAGTCCCGAAACGAAAACAGCTTGCCCTTCACTGCCCACCCGCCCCGTTTGGCTCGGGCCCGCGCGCCGGGATCCAGAAGTGGCCGCCCCGGAAGCTCGCCGTCGGCACACCCGGCTTCGGCTCGTCATTCGGAGCGGATACTGGCCTTTTTGCCGCGACTCCGTCCTTTTCTCCGGGCGCGGAATACACCGCTCCCACCTCGACCGCGGGTCGCGCGGCCTGGAGATTGTGCTCCAAACGCCGCTGCTTGTCCACGTAGGTCTCGATCACCTGCGCTGCCAGGTGCGCCGAACCCGCGCCCCAACCGCCGTGCTCCCACAGTACGACGACCACGATGTCCGGGTTGCGGCGCGGCGCGACCCCGACAAACCAGGCGTTCGCGCGCCCGTTCTTGTCCTTGGAGATGCCCTTGGCCCCGAACGAGTGATTGACCACCTGCGCGGTCCCGGTCTTGCCCGCGAAATCGATCCCCTCCAGGTGCGAGGCGTAGGCAGTCCCTCCGGCCGTGGTCGTCGCCGCCATCCCGTCCGTGATCGTTTCCCATGCCGCCGGGTCGATCTTGACCTCTGCCGTCCCCGAACCGGGGAAGCTTTCGAGCACCGCCTGCTCGTACTGCGCCGGCAGCTCGTTCGGGAAGACGAGGTGAGGCCGCTCAAACATGCCGCCGGAGGTGATGCCGCCGATCGCGCGCGCCAACTGGATCGGCGTCAGCGCTACCGCGCCCTGGCCGATACCCACTGAGATAGTCTCGCCGGCGTACCACTTCTCGTGGTAGTTGCGCATCTTCCATTCTTCGCTCGGCATGATGCCGGCTGCTTCGTTCGGCAGGTCGATGCCGGTACGCTTGCCGATGCCCATCCGGTGAGCCCAGTCGGCGATCTTCTCGATGCCGAGCCGCTGCGCCAGCGTGTAGTAGTACGTATCGCAGGAGAGCGGGATGGCATTATGAATGTCCACCGTCCCGTGCCGCGCGTCATCGGCGAAGAAGTGTCCATAGAAACTCGCGCCGCCCTGGCAGTTCACCTTCAGGGTTTGAGCGATGTTCTCCTCCAGTCCCGCGACCGACATGATGACCTTGAAGGTCGAGCCCGGAGCCAGCTGCGCCTGGATGGCCTTGTTCAACAAAGGGTGGTCCGGGTCCGTGACCAGCTTGGTCCAGTCTTCACGGCCGATCTTTACCGCGAACCGGTTCGGATCGAAGACGGGCCGAGACACCATGGCCAGAATCTCGCCGGTGTGCGGATCCATGGCGATCATCGCGCCATTGCGGCTGCCCATGGCGTTTTCGGCCGCCCGCTGAATATCGAGGTCGATGGTCAGCCGCAGATCCTTGCCCGGCACGGCCGGCTCGTTGCCGAGCACCCCGACCTCGCGCCCGTGCGAGTCGACCAACACATCGTGCGAGCCGTCAGTGCCACGCAACAGCTGGTCGTAGGTCTCCTCGATACCCGACCTTCCTACCACGTCGCCGGGCTCGTAGTAGGCATACTGCGCCTGCTGCAGCATATCCTCGCTCACCTCGCCCACGTAGCCGATCATGTGCGCCGCGAAGCCGTCGCGCGGGTACAATCTGCGCTGCTCATCGATCAGCTCCAACTCCGGCAGCTCGTCGGCGTGGGCGGCGATGAACTCCTGCTCATCCGGCGTGATGTCCTGCTTGAGGGGAATCGGCTTGTACTTGGAGGTGATGCCGTATTTGCGGATTGCCGCCCCGATCTGCTCGACGGGCATGTGAAGGCCGCTCGCGATTTTCGGGAGGTCCGCATTCAGGTCGCGTCCCTGCTCGTGCACCAGAAAACAGGAGATCGAAGGGTAGTTGTCGACGATTAAGCGCCCTTGCCGGTCCAATAAACGTCCGCGCGGCGCGAGGATCGGCACCTTGCGCACCCGGTTGGCCTCCGCCAGCTCGCGGTAGTTGTTGCGCCCCACCACCTGCAGCCGCCACAGCCCACCCACCAGCACCAGGAGGATGCCGAAGATGATGTATTGAAGCGCGGTCAGCTTCGCGGCCGGGATTTCCTGTTCGGGCGTCAGCATAGGAGCTCGCACTTTCAAGATACTTTCCAGAGTAAAAGACACGCCGGGAGAAGCGAAGAAAAAGCGACTGGGTAACGTTACTTGGAGCTACCCGGCCTCGCCCCGCGTAAGGTCCAAAATGCTGAACAAGATGACTGCCGCGACCGCATTGACCGCCCCGCGCAGGAGTTCGTGCCCCCAGCTCCAGCCGAGCGGCTGCGCCAGCAAGCGTTCCACAATAACCCAATACACCGCGCTGTGCGTGAGCGAGAGCGCGAAAGTAAACAAGATGCGGGCCAGGTGGTTGTCGGTGTCGATCCGGTTGCCGAGCAGCCCGGCGATGTACCCGACCGCGGTTTTCGCGACGCCGTAGACGCCCAGGGGCTCCCGTGTCAAAGCATCCTGAAGGATGCCGATGACCGCGCCGGAGCACAAACCGATAATCGGGCTGCGTTTCGCGATGGCGAAGTAGATCACCAGGAGCAACGGCAAGTCCAGGATGCCGAGAACCGCCACGTGCACCGGCAGGAATGAGTCGAGCCCAATAGCCAGAAGCGGCGCGAGCAGCACCACCCAAAACGGCAGGGTGGGCGCTTCGGACTCCCTGCGGCTGGCTGCCTCGAAGGCCATGGGCTAGTGCCGCTCCTGCGGCGGATCGGCCGGGACGGCGGGTGGGCGGCTGCCGTCATCGGGCACGATTTCCGGCGTTTTCTTCTTGACCGCGGACGGGGCCGCCGGCGGTTTGGTGGTGAGGAGCGGACCGTCCTCCACAATACGCGTCGGCACGCCCGCTGCCGGAGCGACCGGCTTCCTGGGCGCAACCGCCGTTCCCGGCGCGGCAGGTGCGGGTGTGCCGCTCTGGGTTGCGCTGCTCGGAGGTCGGGGTGTTTTTACCACATTCGGAGCAGCGGGCCGAACCGGACTCGTGCTTGTACGCGGGGGCGGCGCGGCGGGGGTACCGGCGTCGGGAGTCGGCGCTTCCCCACGCGCCTTGGCC
>CAXTTW010000216.1:606-4994 GCA_964247255.1 uncultured Acidobacteriaceae bacterium | reverse complement strand
CATGCGCAGAAAACCGTGTTCGCCCATTACCTGCTCACCAACCAGGATTATGCGAACGACTCCGACACCACTCAGGAAACAAAGATCGCCGCGTACGAGCGCGAGATCAAGCAGGCCCAGGCGGCGGGGATCGACGGCTTCGCGCTGAACGTGGGTGGCTGGCTCAACCAGACTTACTACATCCGCTACTCGGCGCAGATGTTCGAGGCGGCGGCGCGGCTCAACTCGGGCTTCAAGCTCATGTTTTCAGCCGATATGTGCTGCGGCAACGGCGTCAATGATGTGGAAGACATGGTGCGCCGCTTCGTGAACGACGCCCGCTACAACGCGGTGTACTACAAGCAGGGCGGGCGGCCCGTGCTGACGACCTTCGCCGGAGACTCGCTCGGAACGAGCTTCTGGCAGCAGGTCAAGAGCGACCTTGCGAACGGCACCAACCCTTCGACCACGACAGAGTCGACCGCTCTGGCCGAGGTGTCCGGCGCTCCCTCCAATGCCGGCATCAACATCTTCCTGGTCCCTGCCTTTTTCTGGGGCGGCGAAATCCCCACGCAAAGCGCCATCCAGACCGGCTACAACCAGTACAGCTCCATCATCGACGGCTCGTTTTACTGGGGCATCGCCGGGGTTCCCGGAGGTTCGCCCGATCAGATTCCTTCGAGCGAGGCCTATGCGTCCGTGCTCCACGGCGCGGGCAGGCTGTACATGGCCCCCAACACCCCGCAGTTCTGGGGGGCAAACGCGAACCGCTACTACGAATACTCAGGCTACCAGGGCTTCCGCAAGATGTGGCTCGACGCGATCAACGTCTCCAAGCCGGACTGGGTCGAGATCATCACCTGGAACGACTTCATCGAGGGCAGCTATGTCAGCCCGATCGACGACCCGAACAAGTACCCGAACGCGAATTTCCTGAACACCACCGGCGTTCCTTCAAGCACGCTCGGGTACTTCCATTCGCACTACGGCTTCTACGACCTCCTGCCGTTTTTCATCAAGTGGTACAAGACCGGCGCGCAGCCCGCGATCACCCAGGATGCCGTGTACTACGCCTACCGGACGCAGCCGGCGAGCTATGACGCGGGCACCCCTTCGGTCGCGAACAAGTACGGTCCGGTAAGCGATCAGATCTACATCACCTCGAACCTGACTGCGGCGGCGAGCCTCAAGGTAACTTCAGGCGGCCAAACGGCTGTGCTGAACCTGCCCGCCGGGTCCAGTGACACGCAAACGCCTTTCCTGCCGGGCGATGCGCCCTCCTTTGAGCTGGACCGCAACGGGACCGTGCTTGGCACCGGCACGGGTACCGACCCGATCCAGGCCGCGCCCAAGTACAACGACTACTACTACTCGACTGGCGACTTCGTCGGCTCAGCGAGCGGTGGGACCGGCGGCGGCACGCCCGTGCCCGCGGCACCCACGGGTCTGTCTGCCTCGGCTGGGAGCAGTTCGATCGCGCTGACCTGGACGGCCAGTTCTGGAGCCGCGTCCTATAACGTCTTCCGCGGGACCACTGGCGGGGGCGAAGCCGCCCAGGCGCTGGTCACCGGGCTGACTGGGACCAGCTATACCGACTCCAGCGTGAATGCTGGCACAACCTACTACTACAAGGTATCGGCTAACAACGCGAGCGGCGCTTCTCCACAGTCCAACGAGGCTTCGGCGCAGGTAGCCTCCGGGTCCGGTTCGGGCGGCGGCGGCACGGGCTCCGGCCAACCTGACCTGATCGTAACGAGTGTGAGCCTCCAGCCGACCAATCCAGCCGCCGGCAGCCCCGTGGTTTTCACGGCCGTGGTCAAGAACCAGGGTACCGGCGCGACCCCGGCAGGGGTGGTGCTTGGCGTCGGCTTCGACCTGGACGGCTCGACGGCAGCGACCACCTGGGAGGACACCGACACGGCCTCACTGGCTCCGGGCGCGTCGGTGACACTGACAGCGACGGGCGGGCAGGGCGGCAAGAACTCCTGGACAGCCACGGCCGGCTCGCATACCGTCACGGCCTGGGTGGATGACGTCAACCGGATCGCGGAGTCGAACGAGAACAACAACAAACTCGCGCAAAGCTTTACAGTTGCGGCCTCGGGCGGCTTGGCTGGGACACACGTCCTGGTTCCGGGCAATGCGACTGGATCCGCGCTGGACGATGCCGCGGCGAGCACGGCTGCCGGCAATCCGGTCCAGATCTACACACAGAACGGCACCGCCGCCCAACAGTGGACGCTGTCAACCACGAATGTGAACCCGGCTGGCTTCTATACCTTGGCCGTGCTTGGGTCCAACTGCGCGACAGCTTCCGGTGCGAACGATGGCAGCCCGGTGCAGCTGCAACCCTGCAATGGATCAGCAGCGCAAGCATGGCAGGCCGTCTCCGCAATGGGCGGATACATCTTCCAGTCCGCCCTAAATGCGGCCAAGTGCCTGGACGTGCGCTACTCCGGCACACAGGACGGAACGCCGGTGCAGGTGTGGGGGTGTGACAATACCCCCGCGCAGGTTTGGGCGGTGAAGTAGGAAGCGGCAAGCACGAGGGTCATCTTGAGAGGGTGTGTGAGACGTCTTTTTCGGCTTCCAGCGGACTGTAAAGCCAACGTCAGCTGACGAGTGAAGCGGAGAAGAACCGCTTTTGCGGTGGCAGGAAGACTGCCGCTTCGCTCAGGATGACCCGGAATCGACTTCGCATGTACCTTCAGGATGAGCTCGGAGCTACCCATTCCATCCCGTGAGCCGCTTGAATTACAACTCTTACCCGCGCCTGCTATAACGTTCCCCGCGAAGCAAGCCGTCCCGTTTCTCGCGCTCGCTCCGCCCCAAGGAGACGTATCCATGCCCTTTCTCAAGCTGTCCCTCGCCGCCGCCGCGCTCGCGGGCGCGCTTACCCCGCAGGCCCACGCGCAAAAAACTGTCTTCGCCCACTATCTGGTCACCAACCAGGATTACCAGGGCGACACCGACCCCACCCAGGAAGCCAAGATCGCCGCCTACGAGAAAGAGATCCTGCAAGCCAAGGCGGCCGGCATCGATGGCTTCGCGCTCAACGTCGGCGGCTGGCTCAACCAGACCTACTACATCCGGTATACGGCGCAGATCTTCGAAGCGGCCGCCCGGCTCAACAACGGCTTCAAGCTCGTCTTCTCCGCCGACCTGTGCTGCGGGCTCGGCACCAACGATATTGAAGACATGATGCGCCGCTTCGTCAACGACCCCCGGTACACGAAGGTCTACTACAAGCGCCGCGGCGTACCCGTGCTCACCACCTTCGCGGGCGACGGCCTGGGCGTGCCGGCTTGGCAGGGGATCCGCGCCGACCTCAAGAACGGCACCAACCCCTCCACCACGGTCGAGCCCACGGCGCTCGCTGAGGTCGCGGGCGCGCCGTCGAACGCCGGGCTCAACCTGTTCCTGGTGCCCGCGTTCTTCTGGCAGGGCCAGGAGCTGCCGACTCTCGCGCAGATCGAGCAGGGCTTCCAAACCTGGTCCTCGACCCTCGACGGCTTCTTTTACTGGGGCATCGCGGGCGTGCCGGGGTCGAACAGCTCGGTGGACCAGCTGCCGGTCAGCCACAACCAAGCCGCGGTTGCCCGGCGCAACGGCAAGCTCTACATGGCCCCGGTCGCGCTGCAGTTCTGGGGCGCGAACGCCAACCGATATTACGAGTACTCGGGCTTCGCCGGGCTGCGCAAGATGTGGCTCGACGCGATCGACGTGACGCACCCCGAGTGGGTCGAGATCATCACCTGGAACGACTTCGTCGAGGGCACGTATGTCAGCCCGATCGACGACCCGAACAAGTACCAGTACGCCAACTACCTCAATATTTTCGGGATCCCGCTGGGGACCCTGGGCTACTTTCACTCGCACTACGCCGCGACCGACCTCTTGCCGTTCTATATCGAGTGGTACAAGACCGGCCGGCAGCCCAAGATCCGCCGCGACGCGATCTTCTACGCCTACCGCACGCAGCCCGCGAGCTACGACGCTGGCACGCCCCCGGTCGCGAATAAGTACGGCCCGGTGAGCGACCAAATCTACATCACCGCGAACCTGACCGCCCCGGCGACCCTGAAGGTGACCACCGGCGGCCAGAGCACGTTGCTGAACCTGCCCGCGGGGTCCACCGACGTGCAAACGCCGTTTCTGCCCGGCACGGCACCCTCGTTCGAGCTGGACCGCAACGGCACGGTGGTGGGCACGGGACTGGGTACCGACGCCATCCAGGCCAAGCCGCAGTACAACGACTACTACTACTCGACCGGAGACTTCTTCGGAGCGCCCGCCCGGGACCGGGACCGCGACGGAGGGGAGGACGCCTCGGCGGAATAGGGGTCGGGGGGGGGGGGGGGGGGCGGCGCCGCCCGCACCGCCCCCCCCGCCCCCCCAGCACCCGGGGG
>CAXTTW010000216.1:0-596 GCA_964247255.1 uncultured Acidobacteriaceae bacterium | reverse complement strand
ACCTTGCCGCGTGGGCCGCGGTCCAGATGGTCCAGACAATCCAGCGCCTCTGGAACTGCACAAATGCGTGGGAGCGCGTCGAGGACCGGCTCGATCGGGTATGTTTCGGGAAAGGCGAGCAGCTGGCGCATGTCCGCGCGCGAGCCGACGGAAACCACATGCGGGGTCACCTGCGTGACACTAAGTCACGAGATCGAAATGGTCGCCATGGGCGAATCCATCCGGCCGATGATCGCGCTGTGCGCTTTCTGCGCGGATGCCGCGACGCGCGGACGGCACCGCCGGCGGCCTAGAAAATCTTCAGCTTGATCGACAGGTACTGCTTGGGGTTCTCGCGGATGGCGGTGATCAGGTGGTTGGCGCTCGCGAGCGTCGAGTCGGCATTGTTGTAGAGCGACGGGTTCCGCACCAGCTGTCCGAGCGTGCCTTCGCCGTTGTCGGCCCGGGCCAGGATCGAGTCGAGCCGGGTCACCGTGTCCTGGAGCCTCGCCGCGAACTGCGGATCCTTGGCCAGGACACCCCGCCCCCCCCCCCCGGCGGTCACATAGGCCCGCCGGGCGGTGAGGCTCGCGGGGGGCAGGGGGACGGTGGTGGTG
>CAXTTW010000215.1:0-5036 GCA_964247255.1 uncultured Acidobacteriaceae bacterium | reverse complement strand
GCAGTTCTCGCACAGGCCCGGCGCGACGGGCACGAGGGCCGCGCGCAGGGCCGCCACGTACCGCGGCCGGTCCTCGGACGAGCCGACGGAGTTGACCCCGAGCCGCCATCCGGCGATGCCCAGCTCGTCGAGCAGGCACGCCAGCATCTCGAGCACTTCCGCATCGCGCAGGGGCGACTCCGACCCGGAGGAAGGGACGCCAATGACCTCCGCGCCGATCTGCGAGAACTGCCGGTAGCGGCCTTTCTGCGGGCGCTCCCGCCGGAACTGCGGGCCAATGTAGAACAACTTCTGGAGCAGCCCCGCGTCGCCGAGCTTGTGCTCGATGTAAGCGCGAACCACGCCGGCGGTGTTTTCGGGGCGCAGGGTCAGCGATTGCGCTTTCTCGCTCGCGGCCCGGGCGCGGTCCTCCCAGCGGGGTCCCCGGCCGACATCGTCGGCTGGGGTGAAGGTATACATCTCCTTCGAAACAACGTCGGTTTCCTCCCCGATGCCGCGCGCGAACAGCTGGGTGTCCTCGAAGATGGGGGTGCGGATTTCGCCGAAGTTGTAGCGGGCAAAGACGCGACGGGCGGTGGCTTCGATGCGGTTCCACAGCTCGGTTTCAGGGGGGAGCAGGTCGCGGGTGCCGCGTACGGCTTTCAAGGGGGTCTTCACGGTCGACTCGAAGTTTATCAGGGCCACTCCGCCGCGGGCGCCCCCGGCAACCGCTCCGGGCTGCCATTCATCTCCCTACACGACGACCAAGGGGCGCACACGACCATCCATGAAAGAACGCAAAAGCCTGATCCTCGCCGCCCTGCTTACCTTCTTCGCGGGGCCGTTCGGCATGCTGTACAGCACGGTCCTCGGGGCCATCATCATGGGCGCGCTGTATCTGGTGCTGGGTATCTTGACGGCAGGGTTCGCGTTGATCGTGCTGCACCCTATCTGCATGATTTGGGGAACCTGGGCGGCGCACCGCGACAACGTCAACGCGGGGGCATGAGCCGACCCTGTGTTCCCCCGCGGCTTTCCTCGAGAAAAGCTACTCATCGACAAGGTGAGGCGGGCCGACTTACCGCCGATCGGTGTTGAACGCACGCAGGTACTGCCCGGTGTAGTCCAGGTAGTTCTTCGCATACGTTTGGATAAGCGCGAAGTCCTCGTCCGTAACCGCCCGGCGTACCTTCGCGGGCAGGCCCATGACGAGCGAGCGCGGCGGCACAACCATGCCCTCTGGAACCACGGCCCCGGCCGCGACGATCGAGCCCTCGCCGATGCGCGAGTCGTTCAGAACGCGCGCGCCGATGCCGATCAGGCAGTCGTCGCCGATAGTGCAGCCGTGCACGGTCGCGTTGTGCCCGATGGAAACACCGTCACCGACGTACACGGGGTAGAGGTGGCGCATGCCATGGAGCACGGCGCAGTCCTGCACGTTGGAACGCGCGCCGATGCGGATGGAGTGAACATCGCCGCGCACGACCGCATTCATCCACACGCTGGCCTGCTCGCCGAGAACAACATCGCCGATGATCTGCGCGGATGGGTCGATGTAGCAGCTGTCGGGGATGCGCGGGACAAGGCCGTCGAGGGTGCGGATCATGGGTATTGTCGCCCGGCCGGAGTGGCGGCGGAAGCTCGGGGCCATCCTGAGGAGCGCGGCAGCGAAGGACCTGCTTTCACGTCCGAAAGAGGTTGGAGCAGTTCCTTCGCTTCGCTCAGGATGACCCTTTCAGGCTGAAGTGAGTTAGGAAGCCCCGCCTACGCCGAAGCGTCGCGAAAGCCTTTGATCATCGCCTGTGAGCGCTTCACGTGTTCGGCCTGCTGCGCGATCAGGGCGCGGATCGTGTCCGAGACCGCCTGGTCGTCGAGCGCGTCGTTGTAGGCCTTAGTCGCGACGTCCTCGCCCTGCGCCGCGGTTTCAAGCAGCGTGTGGTCGCCGCCGCCGAGCCGCGCCTTCAGGTCGCCCCACACACGGTGTACCGCGCCAAGGGCCGTGCCGCTCTCGTCGATGGCGCCGTCCGTGGCTCGGTTGACGGCGCTCTCGATCTCGCGCGCATAGCCGCCGCGAACCCGGGCTTCCTCCATGAAGTAGGAGCGCTGTTCGCTGTTCTTAATGTGCTCCCCAATGTCGAGGAAACCCCGTTCGCTGTCCTTCAGCACCGCTACCAGTCGCTTGATCACCGCATCGTCGTTTGCCATGGGTTTCTCCTATCGGTAAGGGAGATGCAGGGCGCGCGGGGAACGTTGGGCTGTGTCTGTCGCAGCATGAAAAGCGCACCCCGGGGAAGGAGGTGCGCTCGGTCGGTTTGCGAGTCGCTAGGGAGGTTTCCTGATGCTGCGCAGCTCGCGGAGCATCCGCGGCCGGAGAACACCTGCGGGAAAACTGCCTAGGCGGCTTTGGCGGGGGTCCCCAGGGCAGCCTTGGCTTGGCCGACCAATGTGGCGAAGCCAGCCGCGTCGTGAATCGCCATCTCCGAAAGCATCTTCCGGTTCAGCTCGATGCCGGCTTTCTTGAGGCCATTGATGAGCAGCGAGTAGGAGATGCCGTTGATCTTGGCGGCGGCGTTGATGCGAACGATCCACAGCGAGCGGTACTGGCGCTTCTTCTGTTTGCGGCCGCTGTAGGCGAACTTGAGGCCGCGCTCGACGGCTTCCTGCGCCGCCTGGTACAGCTTCGATTTCGTGAGGAAATAGCCGCTGGCGCGCTTGAGAATCTTTTTGCGGCGGTCGTTGCGCTTGGTTCCACGTTTGACGCGTGGCATAGTCGTGCTCCTTTTTGGGTCGGTTCGGGGTGGTCGCGGCTGGAGGCAGGTTAAGCCTCTTCACACGCGTGCGCCGGGTGGGTCTCAGGCGTAGGGAATCATGCGCGCGACCTTCTTATAGTCCGCGTCCGAGACCAGGGTGCTGTGGGCCAGCTTGCGCTTGGTCTTGGTTTCCTTCGAGGTGAGGATGTGCCGCATCTTCGATTGACCGCGCTTGATCTTGCCGGTGCCGGTCTTCTTGAAGCGCTTGGCAGCACCCTTATGGGTCTTGAGTTTAGGCATGGCTGTCCTGCTTACAGATTCAGATGCTGGTGCAACCCGCAGTATACATGCTTAGTTCCGCAGGGAAGCCCCGAACTCCTTCGAAAGCAAGTCGAGCAGCTTGGACGGCTCATGGCTCGGCACCACGAAGTCCGCGCCATGGAAGACCTGCGCCGCCACTGGAGCCGCCACAATTACGCGCATACCCGGGACCGTGGCCTTGATACTCGCGATGAGCCCGACGCAGTCCGGCAAAAGGCCGTGCACCAGAACCGCATCCACCTTTGGAAATCTTTCCAGCAGCGTGAGCCCCTGGTCGGGGCTATAGGCGGTCAGCACATTGTGCTTCGCCGTTTCCACCACCAACTTGCGAGCCGACAAGCCCTCGGGCTGCTCCTGCTCCATCATCAACAGCACGATCCTGCCAAGGGGCTCCGCCATGCACTCTCCGGGCGCGCGTCCACGCGACCGCCTTGAGTGTAGCGCAGCCGGTTTACTGGACGGTCGGTGTGGCGGCTTGGGCGGGAGCGGGCGGCTTGGGCGGCGCGGCTTTCTTTGCCGCCGCTTCTTTTTCCGCCTGCAGCTTTTTGCCCGGCGCGAGAATGGCGTGCAGCGTCGTGCCTTCCATCCTCGGCATGAACTCGACGAGGCCCGTTTCCCCGATGTCCTGGATCAAGCGGTTGATAATGTTGTAGCCGAGGTCGCGGTGGGCCATCTGGCGTCCGCGGAAGCGCAGGCTCGCTTTCACTTTGTCGCCCTCGCTCAGGAAGCGCACGGCTTGATTTTTCTTCGTCTGGTAGTCGTGCTCGTCGACCGTGACCGAGAACTTGACCTCCTTGACGACGATGATCTTCTGCTTTTTGCGGGCGGCGCGGTCGCTCTTGTCTTTCTCGTACAGGAACTTGCCATAGTCCTGGATGCGGCAGACGGGCGGCACGGCATTCGGCGAAACCTCGACCAGATCGAGCCCGCGCTCGCGGGCGATCTTTAACGCGTCAAAGGGGGTCAAAATCCCGAGCTGCTCGCCGCTGTCGTCGATGACGCGGACTTCGCGCGCGCGGATGCGGTCGTTGATGCGGATGACTTGCTTGGCGGAACGTTTATCGATGACTGCCTCCGAATAGGTGCGGGCTCCCGTGCGACACGCGAGGGGTCAAGCGCCCGCCCTGAGCATACCATCTTCCACAAAAGCCTGACATTGCCCCTCCCCGATAGATGCCATCCGTACCCGCATGAGCCGGTTGCCCTCGGCCGGCGCTTGCAGCCGCACAGAAAGGAAGTTCGCCGTCATCGCCGTGCCGTCGCTGAGGGTGACCGCGGACAGCGCGCGCCCCACGAACCGTTCAAGGAAGGCCTGCTTCTTCGCGGACCCGAGCGCGTCCATTGCCGCCGCACGCTCTCGTACCGCGGCGGGCGGGACAGGCGGGAGCGCGAAGGCCGGCGTGCCCGGACGCGCCGAGAATGGAAACACATGCAGGTAGGTGAGCGGCATCGACTCCACGAACGCCAGACTTTCCTGGAACAGCTGTTCGGTCTCGCCGGGAAACCCGACCATCACATCGGCTCCCAGAGCCGCGTCCGGGAGCATCTGCCGCAGCGCGGCGAGTTTTTCGGCATAGTGCCAGGGGCGGTAGCGCCGGTGCATCGCCCTGAGCGTCGCGTCGGCGCCGGACTGCAGCGGCATGTGTGCGTGCGGGGCGAGTCTGGGGTGCTCGCCCCCGGCGTGCGCGGCGAAGAGCCCGAGCAGCTCCGGGGTCCAGTCCATCGGCTCCACCGACGAAAGACGAAGGCGGGGGAGGGCGGTCTGCTCCAGCAGCGCGCGGACCAGATCCGCGAGTGCGCGCGCCGGGCGGAGGTCGCGCCCCCACCGGCCCATGTTGATGCCGGACAGTACCAGCTCCTGCCCGCCCCCATCGGCGAACGCCCGGGCCGCCGCCAATGCCCGATCGAGCGGCACGGACCGGCTCGGGCCGCGCGTCCCCGGGATGACGCAGAACGAGCAGCGATTGCCGCAGCCGTCCTGCCCCT
>CAXTTW010000214.1:0-5041 GCA_964247255.1 uncultured Acidobacteriaceae bacterium | reverse complement strand
GTCGCGGGGTCTGTTATCGAGGAGCCCCGGATGCGCGTCCGGCATGGCGGGATGGTGGTCGCCGACATCCCGAATGCCTCGCTGACCGACGATGCCCCGCTGTACCACCGGCCGGTAGGGGAGTGGAAGGCACCGGTACCCCTAGACCCGCCCGCGTGGGTACTGGAGGAGCTCGCGAAGCCGCGCGACTACACGGCGGACCTCAGAAAGCTGTTGGCGAGCGCGAACGTTTGCTCCAAGCGCTGGGTGTATGAGCAGTACGACTCGATGGTGCAGACCAACACCGTGCAGGGGCCGGGCGGCGAGGCCGGGGTGATGCGGATCAAGGGCACCCAACGCGGTTTGAGCATGGCGCTGGCCGGGAACGGGCGCTGGTGCTACCTGGACCCGAAGCTGGGGGCGATGCACGCGGTCGCTGAGGCGGCGCGGAAGGTGGCTTGCACGGGGGCTGTGCCGGTTGCGGCTACGAACTGCCTGAACTTCGGCAATCCCGAGAAGCCGGAGATCATGCGGCAGCTTTCGGATGCGATTGATGGCATTGCGGAGGCTTGTAACGCGCTGGGGACGCCCATAACTGGTGGGAATGTTTCGCTCTACAACGAGACGCGCGGGGAAGGTATTTATCCCACGCCGGTGGTGGGAGTGGTTGGGATTCTGGAGGATGTGACAAACGCGATTCCATCTAGTTTCGCATCGCCAGGCGACTGGTTATTGCTTGTGAATGCTGGTGCTTCAAGCAGTAAGTCGGTCTTAACTGAGAGCCTAGACGAAAGAACAGCTCTCCGCGAGTTTGGCTCGTCAGAGTACGCGCGTGCAATCCTTGGAAACGCTTGGGGCCAACCGCCTACCCTCAACCTACAGACAGCAGCTAAATTGCAGATTCAGCTTGCGGCGCTTTCAAGTGACGGTCTAATCGGGGCGGCAGTGGATGTTGCCGATGGAGGTACTGCCGTCGCGCTTGCGGAAGCGTGTTTTTCTAACAGTGTGGGTGTTGATGTGCGGTTTGGGGGTGAGCTCCATAAATCGCCACTGATGGCTTGTTTTGGTGAAGACGCTTCGCGAGTTATCGTGAGTTGTTCGCGCGAGAACATCTCGCAAGTCGATGAAGCTTTATCAAGTGCAGGGCTGAACGTTTGGCGCTTAGGTGTTGTGACGAACGGAAAATTTATCATTCATGCTCAAACTTACGAAGAGCGTTCAGCTGGTGCTTATGTCGAGGCCGAGTTGAAGAAGTTGATAGATGTCCATATATCTCATCTGCGAGATGGCTGGAGCAAATCGCTGGAAGATATACTCGCCGCATCACCCGTCGTTGCTGAGGTGATGGCGTGAAGCGGTTGCTGGTCGAGGGGATGACGGGGGCGACAACTCCTGCCGAGCGGGCGTTACATGGCGAGCAAGTTACGGATCGCGAGCCTGTCGACGGCTTCCGCGAGGAGTGCGGCGTCGCCGCCGTCTTCAACCACCCCGAAGCCGCCCGACAGGTTTTCCTCTCCCTCTATGCGCTCCAGCACCGCGGGCAGGAATCGGCGGGGATCGCGACCGCGGACGGCAGCAGCCTGTCGAACATCAAGGGCATGGGCCTGGTGTCCGAAATCTTTACCGAGGACGTGCTGCAGCGGCTGAAGGGCGAGATGGCGATCGGGCACACGCGCTACTCGACTACCGGCGACTCGGCGCTGTTGAATGCGCAGCCGATCCGGGTCGACTCGACCAAGGGGCTGATCGCGATCGCGCACAACGGCAACTTGGTGAACCTGGGGACGGTACGGGCGCGGCTGGAGCGGGCGGGAGCGTTCTTTCAGACGACATCGGACTCGGAAATCATCGTGCAGCTCATCGCGCACTCGCGCGAGGCGACGCTGGTGGACGCGATCGCCGACTCGCTGCGGCAGGTGGACGGCGCGTTTTCACTCGTGATGATGACGCGGGACCGGATGTTCGCGGCGCGCGACCCGCGCGGGTTTCGGCCTCTGTCGATGGGGCGGATCACCAACCCCGGCCGGCCGGACACGATCGTCTTCGCGTCGGAAACCTGCGCTTTTGATCTGCTGCACGCCAGGTACGAGCGCGACGTGGAGCCGGGCGAGCTCATCATGGTCACCAAGGACGGCGTGACCTCGCGGCGGTACCAGGCCGGTGTCGAAAGAGCCTCGTGCATTTTCGAGCATGTGTACTTTTCCCGGCCGGACTCGCAGGTGTTCGGGCGCTGGGTGCAGGGCTCGCGCGAGGCGATGGGACGGCAGCTCGCGCGGGAGTCGGGGGTGGAGGCGGACCTAGTCGTGCCGGTGCCGGACTCCGGCGTGACGGCGGCGCTAGGGTACGCGGAAGAAGCGGGGCTGCCGTTCCGGTTCGGGTTGATCCGCAACCATTACGTAGGGCGGACTTTTATCGAGCCGGAGCAAAAGGTGCGGGACTTCGGGGTGCGGCTTAAGCTCAACCCAGTAAGAAACCTACTCGAAGGCAAGCGGATCGTGCTGATCGACGACTCGATCATTCGGGGTACGACCTCGCGCAAGATCGTGCGTATGGTGCGGGCGGCGGGCGCGCGCGAAGTACACCTGCGTATCAGCTGCCCGCCGACCATCTCGCCCTGCTTCTATGGGGTCGATACGCCAAGCAAAAAGGACCTGATCGCCGCGAACAGTTCCGTCGAGCAAATACGCCAGTTCATCGAAGCGGACTCGCTGGCGTACTTATCGCTTGATGGATTGCGGCAGGCGGTGGACGGCGAACGGGGGGAAGGATACTGCACAGCATGTTACACGGGCGTGTACCCGACTTCGTGGGTCGATGTCAAGGAGATATTACCGGCGGGGGTAGGTGTTGGGTAAATACGGGGACAAGGCGCATGAGGCGGTCGGACGCGAGCTTCACCTGATGAAGGAGGGCAAGCTGACATCCGGGAGCGGGCAGAAGGTGACCGATCCGAAGCAGGCAATCGCGATCGGGTTGTCGGAGGCACGGCGCAAGGGCGGGAAGGTGCCGCCCGCGCCAGAAGGATCGGCTTCGGCGGCGAAGGAGCCTGCGGACCGGAAGGCTGCGTGAAAGAAGGCTGCCACGAAGGAGTAGCGTTGCGCGTAGGGTCCACGGAGCGGGTTGTCCGCCTCGGCATTAGCTGCTCGACGAACCGGAGCCGCCGGCGACCGGCGCGCTGCTTGGTGCCGGAGCACTGGAGGGTGTGCTCGCCGGAGCGGCGACCGGGGTGCTGCTCTTGCTCGCGTCGGTGTTCGTCTTGGACTCGGAACCCGGCTTGTTTTCAGCGCTCGCGCCTCCGCTTTCGCCCGCGACGCCCTTGCTGCCGCCGGACTTACCGTAATCGGTGAGGTAAAAACCTGAGCCTTTGAACTGGATGGCGGGGGCGGAAAGGAGCCGCTCGCCCACCTGGCCGCACTTGGGGCATTCCAGCTGTTCGGGAGCGGTGAAGCTCTGGATCTTTTCGAAGCGGTGACCGGCAGGGCAGCGATATTCGTACAGCGGCAAGGCAGACCTCGGACGGGGTAGGACTGGCTTGATTGTAGCGGACCGGGGCACGTTTGGTGCCAAGGACGAGCGCGCGCCCGTTACCGATGTAACTGAACATCTGGCGAAAATTGCCGATAGAAGGAAGGACAGGAAGGCCGGAGCGAGATGCATCCGGCCTAGAAGCAGGCTCATGGATATGTTTGCGGCTTCAGCGGTTCTTATGAGCCCTGCTTTACGGCAGGGCTTCACGGGATCTCGGGTTTATGACACCGCTTGCGGCGCCTAAAGGAGGGAGTCAGGACGGAAGCGAAACGGGGCGAACCTCGTGTACGGCCTCGACCGAGCGCAGCTGGCGCAGGAGAGTGGGAGAGGCTTCGCCGTCGATCTGGATGACGGCGAGTGCGGACCCTCGGCCCTCGGCACGGCCCAGGGCGAAATTGGCGATATTCATGCCGTGCTCGCCGAGAACGGTTCCGAGCTTTCCGATGACTCCGGGAACGTCGGAGTTGCGGACGACAAGGAGGGTGCCCTCGAGCGGGGCTTCAATGGGGATCGCTTCGAGCTCAAGCAGGCGTGCTGCTTGCGAGGCGAGGGCGACGCCCGCGCGAGCGGAAAGGCTGGTGGCGTTGCGAGTGTGGAGGGTCAGAGTGACCGCACTGGGGCCGGGCTGCCTATCCTCGTGCACGCGGATCCCGCGTTCGGAGGCGACCTGGGCGGCGTTGATGCGATTGGCACCCTCGCTCGCACCGAGGATGCCGGCGAGGGCGGCATTGCGGATCATTTCCGTTTGAGCTTCGCCGAGCACGCCGGAGTAGGTGACGGCAATGCTCTCGAGGCCGCCGGAGTCAGGCGCAAGAAGCTGGCCGAGCATGGCCCCGATGCGCTCGGCTGCCTCGGCGAAAGGGGCGAGCACGAGGTATTGCTCATGCGTGAGGGAGGGCGAGTTGACGGCGTTTTGCACGACGCCGAGTTTGAGAAAGGCGCGGACCTGCTCGGCGATCTGGATGCCGACCGCTTCCTGCGCCTCCGTCGTGGAGCCGGCGATGTGAGGGGTGAGCAGGACGTTTGGAAGACCGAAGAAAGGGGAGTCTCGCAGGGGTTCCTGCTCGAAGACATCGAGGGCGGCTCCGGCGAGCTTACCGTCTTTGAGAGCGGCGGCAAGGGCGAAAGTCTCAATGAGTTCGCCGCGGGCGCAGTTGACGATGCGGGCGGAGGGCTTCATGGTCGCGAGCGACTGCGCGTTGACGATGCCATGGGTTTGCGGGGTAAGCCCGACGTGGAGGGAAAGGAAGTCGGAAAGGCGGAATAGCTCCTCGACGGGGACGAGGCGGACCTCCTGCTCGCGGGCAACGGCGGGTGCAACAAAGGGGTCGTGGCCGATGAGCGCCATGCCGAAGGCGCGGGCGCGGCGGGCGACCTCCAGTCCGATGCGGCCGAGGCCGAGGATGCCCAGAGTCTTGCCGCGCAACTCGGAACCGGCAAGGGACTTTTTCTCCCAGTTGCCGGCGTGCAGGGCGGCGTTGGCGCGAGGCAGCTCGCGGGCGAGCGCGAGCATGAGCCCCAGGGTGAGCTCGGC
>CAXTTW010000213.1:0-5060 GCA_964247255.1 uncultured Acidobacteriaceae bacterium | reverse complement strand
CCGGAGTTCGGCTACGAGCCGCGCCTGGAGCGTGAGCGCGGGCTTACGGACACGACCGAAATCGACATGGAGCTGGACGGTCTGTTCGTGGAGGCCAAGCTGACCGAATCGGGCTTCCAGACGGCCCGGCCGGCACTGCTGGACCGGTACCCGCGCTGGCGCGAGGTCTTCGACGAGGAAGCGCTGCCGCGCACGGCCGGCGGGCAGTTCGCCTGCTACCAGCTGCTGCGGGGAGTTCTGGCCGCCGAAGCCGCGGGCGGACGGTTCTGCCTCGTCTGCGACGGGCGCCGCACGGACCTGATCGCGGCCTGGCAGCGGGTCATCGCCGCGGTAGGGAGCGCGGCGCTGCGATGCCGTTTGCGCGTGCTTACCTGGCAGGAGCTGGCAGCGGTGGTGCCGCGCGGGTTGCAGGGGTTTCTGCGGGAAAAGTACGGGATTGCGGGTGCACAACACGGGTCATCCTGAGGAGCGCAGACGGGGGTCCCAGCGAGCATTTTGTGCTCTCAAGTTCCCGAGCGCAAAGCAGATCCTTCGCCGCGCTCAGGCTGACCCGAAGTTGAGCTCTCGATCGATTGCACATTCACTCCGCATCCAAAGGAGGCGACGGGCGACCTGCCCCTGGGAGAGTGCACATGGAGTTCACGCGTTTAGGGAAAACAGGCATGCAGGTTTCGCGCATCTGCCTCGGCTGCATGAGCTACGGCGCGCCCGCGAAGGGGCCTTTGACCCCCGGCAGCCACGCTTGGACGCTCGACGAGGAAGCCTCGCAGCCGTTCCTCAGGCAGGCACTCGACCTCGGCATCAACTTCTTCGATACGGCCAACGTGTACTCGCGCGGGGCAAGCGAGGAGGTCCTGGGCAAGTTCCTGCGTACGCACACCAAGCGAGACGCCGTGGTGATCGCGACCAAGGTCCACTCGCCCATGCGCGAAGAGCCGAACGGGCGCGGGCTTTCGCGCAAAGCTATCCTGAGCGAGATCGACGCGAGCCTGCGGCGGCTCCAGACCGACTACGTGGACCTGTACCAGACCCACCGCTGGGACGCGAACACGCCGATCGAGGAAACGCTCGAAGCCCTGCACGACGTGGTAAAGGCCGGGAAGGCGCGCTACATCGGCGCGTCCAGCATGTGGTCCTGGCAGTTCAGCAAGGCGCTGTACCTGGCCGACCGCCACGGATGGACGCGCTTCGTTTCCATGCAGAACCACTACAACCTGATCTATCGCGAAGAAGAGCGCGAGATGAACCCGCTTTGCGTGGAGGAAGGCGTCGGGCTCATTCCGTGGAGCCCGCTCGCGCGCGGCCGCCTGGCCCGGCCCTCGGATGGTGAAGCGACCGAGCGGCTCGAAACCGACCAGTTCGGCAAGACCATGTACGCCACCACGGCAGATGCCGACCGCAAGGTAATCGATAAGACGGCCGGGATGGCCGAACGCAAGGGGGTCAAGCAAGCCTCGCTCGCCTTGGCCTGGGTGCTGGGCCGGCCGGGGGTGGACGCGCCTATCGTTGGCGCGACCAAGCCCCACCACCTTGCCGACGCCGTCGCCGCGCTCGACGTCAAGCTCACCCCCGAAGAAACAAAAGAGCTGGAAGAAGCGTACGTGCCGCATCCCGTGCTCGGGTTTTAAAAGCGAGGGTAATGGGGTGAAGGGTGATCGAAGGCGGGTGCTTCCGCGCAATCAGGAGGGGCATCGCAGATCCTTCACCCTTCAGCGCCCGCTTGAGCCGAAGCCCTTTTCCGCGCGGGCGCTCGTGCTCAGCTCCTCCACCACAACCAACTCGAGGTGCGTCATCGCCTGGAAGGGCGACATCTGCACGATTTTGTCCCCGGCCCGGATTGCGACGGTGACGTCGGTCTTCTGAAGGGCGACGTCAAGCACGCGGCCTTCGCCATCGTGCCTGGTCGTCAGCGAGTACGCGGGCTGGTTCAAATTGACCAGGCAGACCAGGATCTCGCCGCGATAGCCGGCATCGATGCGGCCGCCCGCATAGGTAATGCCCCGGGCGGCCATGCTGGACCGGTCGCCGAGCACGAAACCCATGCCCGGCGGGCCCTCGACCGCGATGCCGGTCCGTACCTTGACCGGGACGCCGGGCTCGAGCAGCACGTCCTCGATCGCATACAGGTCGAAGCCGAGGTCGTGGCCGGAGTGGTGGACCGTTGGCACGCGGGCGGACGGGTGTAACAGCTTGACCTTGATCATGCGACCGGAATCATAGCGACGGCTTCGACGCGCGGTCGCGAGCCCAGCGGCGGGCCTGCGCCGCGGCGATCTTGCCCCGTGCCTCCGGGCTCAGGGCACGCTTGCGCCCGGTTGGCCGCGCAGCGGCAAGCGGCGTAAACCGCTCGCTGGTCGACTCCCGCAGGAGCGCGGCCGCCTGCTCAAGCCGCGCGATCTCCCCTTCGATGGCGGCGAGGATTTCCTCGCGGCTCACGCGGCGCAACCGCCCGCGATCGAAGGGATGACCAGCACCTCGTCCCCGTCCTGGAACCGGTAGCTGTCGTTGCCGAGAAACCGGATGTCCTCATCGTTGACGTAGAAGTTGATGAAGCGCCGCACCTGTCCATCCTCGCCGCGCAGGTGCGTTTTCAGGTCCGGGTAGTGGGTCTCCATATCCGTGATGAGCTGGGGAAGGTGCTGCGCTTGAGACTCGAACTCGCGCTCGCCGTTGGTATGTTTTTGAAATGCGTTCGGCAGCAGGACTCGTACAGGCAATTGGGTCGATCTCCTTAGGCAAGGGCTGGGGCGAACTGGTTGCGCTCGATGTACTCCTCGAAGTCGCGAAGGCGAGGCCGCACGGCCTCGGTACGCGGGAAGCAGTCGGCGACGGCGTCGGTGGTCTTCAGGCCGTTGCCGGTGATGCAGCACACGGTCAGCTCGTCGGGCCGGATGCGCCCGTGGGCGTACAGGCGCGCCGTAACGGCCGTGGTCACGCCGCCCGCGGTCTCCGTGAAGATACCCTCCGATTCGGCCAACTCGCGGATGCCTGAGACCACTTCAAGATCGGAAACGTCCTCGGCCCAGCCGTTGGTATCGCGGATCATGCGCGCGGCATAGGGTCCGTCGGCCGGATTGCCGATCGCGAGCGACCGGGCGATGGTATTCGGCTTCTGCGGCTCGATCTCGACCCGGCCCGCCTTGACGGCGGTGGAAATCGGCGAGCAGCCGGTGGCCTGGGCGCCGAAAAAGCGCACCGGCTTGTCCTCGACCAAGCCCAGTTCGACGAGTTCCCGGAACGCCTTGCGAATTTTCGTGATCAACGACCCGCCCGCCATGGGGCAGACGATGTTGTCCGGCAGGCGCCAGCCGAGCTGCTCGGCAATCTCGAAGCCGACAGTCTTCGATCCCTCGGCGTAGTAGGGCCGCAGGTTGACGTTCACGAACCCCCAGCGGAACCGGTCGGCGATCTGCGAGCAGAGCCGGTTGCAGTGGTCGTAGTTGCCGTCGATGCGGATCAGGTTCGCGCCGTATACCTCCGTGTTGAGGATCTTGGCGGCTTCGAGGTCGGCGGGGACGAGAATGTAGGTCTTCAAGCCCAGGCGCGCAGCATGCGCGGCCACCGCGTTGGCCAGGTTGCCGGTCGAGGAGCAGCCCACCGTGTCGAACCCGAACGCCTGCGCGTTGGCCAACGCGACCGCGACCACGCGGTCCTTGAAGGACAGGGTCGGCATGCAGACGGCGTCGTTCTTGATGAAGAGATTGCGGGCTCCGATGCGCGCGCCCAAGTTGGGTGCCTCTACCAGAGGAGTCCAGCCGGCGGGGGTACGCGGGACGTAGTCCTCGGGCACGGGCAGCAGCGCCTGGTAGCGCCACATGGAAGCCGGGCCGCGCTCGATGGAGCCGCGCGTCACCTCGCGCTTCGCGATGCCGAGGTCGACGAAGACCTCGAGCGGGGAAAAACACTCGTCGCACATCGACAACGGCGCGTTGTCGAAGCGCTTGGCGCACTCGCGACATCGGAGTTCGTATGCTTCTGCCATCAGACCCTCGCACGGTTCTCGAGAGAGGCTGGTGGAACGGGCGACCTGTGGACCACACGTGCAGTACTGCAAAGCTGGAGTTTCGCGAGATGGCGAACGGCGAGCCGCTCGAGCACCCCGAATCTCATGTTCCCCTCAGGCTCTAAGCCTTTAGGAGAGAGTTGACACCGATGTCCGGAGTTGCTCCGGCCGGTTGTCGTGGCGTCACAGGGCCCGTCCCTCAACCACTCTTCATGAAATCCAGGCTCGTCCCCCGGGGAACCCGAAAGAGCAAACTTGAACTGCTATTGGGATACCACGAAGGCGGGAATGGATGCAAGGCGGGCTGAGGATCAGTTCCAGAAAAGCAGGACGCCCTCGGCCTCGGCGGCGCGGGCCAGGGCCTTGTCGAGAGTCGCGAGAGTTGCCCGCTTGCGCACCGCCAGTTCCAGGTAGGCGGCGTCATAGCTGCTCAGCCGGTGTTTCGCAGCGAGATCGAAGATGCTTTTCCAAGCGCGTTCGTGCGTATTGCTGTCGACCGTGGTTTCGACTTCAGACAACGCGGACAGGTATTCCACGACAGCGGCGGCCGTGAAACGGCCCTGCCGGACATGCACAAGCAGTACATTCACGACTTCGAGGTGCCAAAGCTGCGGGACAGCCGCGCCTGAGCGATGAAGCTCCGTGACGAGTGCGTCGATCTGATCGCGCGTGATTTCGCCGTACAGCATGGCGATTGTTGCCGAAGCATCCAGGACCAAAATCAACGTCGGCCCTCGTCACGAGCCGCTTTGAAATCGTCGAAGTCAAAGGGCCCTAAATTAAGTTCACGAGCCAGTGCCCGGATGCGGGCAAGTGCCGCGGCGGATCTCGCTTTTTTGTCGTCTACCCTGGGCCGCACCAGTTGCGCCACGGGTTTTCCGTGCCGTGTGATCAGCACCTCCTCCCCCCGCTCTACCCGGTCCAGCAAAGACCCGAGTGTGTTCTTTGCCTCGAATGCTCCGACGTTCAACATGAACCCACCTTAAGTACAGCTAGCTTAGTCCAGCTTAAATCTTCAGGCAAGGGGTCTTCGCCACTTGCTTCAGAGCTCCGGTAT
>CAXTTW010000212.1:0-5071 GCA_964247255.1 uncultured Acidobacteriaceae bacterium | reverse complement strand
ACCTACGGCACCAACAACGAGTTCGGCTTCGACTACCTGCGCGACAACATGAAGTTCGAGCTGAAGGACTGCGTCCAGCGCGGCCACTACTTCTCGATCGTGGACGAGGTGGATTCCATCCTGATCGACGAGGCGCGGACGCCCTTGATCATCTCCGGCCCCACCGACCAGACCACGGACAAGTACGTGCGCGTCAATCGCATCATCCCGCAGCTGGTTGCCGGTGAGGAGATCAAGCAGGGCGAGGACAAGATCCTGACCGGCGATTACGTCGTCGATGAGAAGCATAAGTCCATCACGGTCACCGACGAGGGCTGGGAGAAGATCGAGGGCCTGCTTGGGATCGGCAACATCGCCGACGTGGACAACTGGGAGCTGAAGCACCACGTCGAGGTCGCGATCAAGGCGCACACGCTGTACCGGCGCGACGTGGGCTACGTGGTCAAGGATGGCGAAGTGGTCATCGTCGACGAGTTTACGGGTCGCCTGATGCCGGGCCGTCGCTGGTCCGACGGGCTGCACCAGGCGGTCGAGGCGAAGGAAGGCGTGACCATCCGGCGCGAGGACCAGACACTCGCGACCATCACGTTCCAGAACTATTTCAGGCTCTATAAGAAGCTTTCTGGAATGACCGGAACCGCGGAAACCGAGGCGGTCGAGTTCGACAAGATTTACAAGCTCGAGATCGTGGTCATCCCGACCAACCGGGGCATGCAGCGCATCGAGTACCCGGACGTCGTCTACCGCACAGCGAAGGAGAAGTACAACGCGGTGGCGGACGAGATCGCCGAGCTGAACAAGAAAAAGCAGCCCGTGCTGGTCGGGACTACCTCGATCGAGAAGTCCGAGCTCCTGTCGCGGATCCTGCAGCACAAGGGCGTGCGGCATGTGGTGCTCAACGCGAAATACCATGAGCGCGAAGCCGAGATCGTCGCCCAGGCTGGGCGGTTCGGCATGGTGACCATCGCGACAAACATGGCCGGGCGCGGCACCGACATCCTGCTCGGCGGCAACGCGGAGTTTATCGCGAAGCAGGAGATGGCAAAGGCGAAAAAAGCCCGTCCAGTGGCCGAGGCGGGCGGAGAGATCCAAGCTATTGCCGCGCCAGGGATGGAGCGCTGGTACTACCAGGGGCAGGAATATGAGTGCTCCGCCGCAGACTGGCAGAAGGCGCTCGAACGCCACGCGGAAGAGGTAAGGCAGGAGCACGCGCAGGTGCTCGAAGCGGGCGGCTTGTGCATCCTGGGCACGGAGCGGCACGAGTCGCGGCGGATCGACAACCAGCTGCGCGGCCGGGCCGGCCGCCAGGGCGACCCCGGGGCCTCGCGCTTCTATCTGTCGCTCGAAGACGACCTGATGCGCATCTTCGCGCGGGAGTGGGTTTCGACGCTGCTGCAGCGAATGGGCATGGAAGAGGGCGTGCCAATCGAGTCCGGCATGATTTCGCGGCGGATCGAGGCGGCGCAGAAAGCAGTCGAAGGGCAGAACTTCGAGTCGCGCAAGCATCTGCTCGAGTACGACGACGTGATGAACAAGCAGCGCGAGGCTGTGTATGGTCTCCGCCGCGGGCTGCTCGAGGGGCTGGATCAGCGCGAGCTGGTCGCCGAGGATTACGTTTCGAACCTGCTGAGCTCAATCCTGGACGAGACCGCGCCCGAGAAGCTCCATCCCGACCAGTGGGACACTGCCGCCTTGCGGGTGAAGATTCGCGACCAGTTCGGGCTGGACCTGGACGCGGAAGGCATCAACCCGGACGACCTGAGCCGGTCGCAGCTGGGCGACGCGATTTTCGAGAACCTGCGCGACCGCTACACGGCCAAGGAAGAGATTATCGGGCAGGAAGGGATGCGCTACCACGAGCGCGTCATCATGCTTTCCGTGCTGGACGGGTTGTGGAAGGACCACCTGCTCAACATGGATCACTTGAAGGAGGGGATCGGGCTGCGCGGTTACGGCCAGCAGGATCCCCTGGTCGCGTACAAGCGCGAGTCCTTCACCATGTTCGAGGGGATGATGCTGCGGTTCCAGGAGGACACGGTCCGGTACCTGTTCCTGATGCAGATCGTCGGGCCGGATAGCCAGCCGATCCCTCTGCCGACCAAGCCGCGCGCCAAGGGCGGGGAACCGGTGACGCTCCCAGCGCAACCCCCGGCCCAGGGCATCGCACAGGTACCGCCGGCTACCGCGCCGCCCGTCCAGCAGCAGCGGCGGCCGACCATTCCGGGCGGGGCGGCTTCGCGGCCGACCTCGTTCATCCAGGCGCGGAGCACGCCTACGACGTTTCCGCCTCGCAACGGGGCCAATGGGATTAACGGGGTGAACGGCTCTCCCCGGCCGGCGAACGGGTCCAACGGCAGCGGCCCCGCTACCAACCTCCACGCGGTGGAGCAGCGCTTGCGCGCGGAGGACCGGGCCGGCCTGGAAGCTTCGCACGAAGAGGGTGGGGCGGACGATACGAACGGATAACGTGGGCGCTTAGAAGGCGCAATACCACCGGGAGTTATCGTGCGCGAGGCGGCAGTGCTCTGCTCGTCACAAGAACCTCTCGTCAGAGCTTGAAGCAGGCATAAACAGAAACGGCAGCCTCGAAAGGCTGCCGTTTCTCGTTTAGGATGGCTGCGAACTAAACAGGCTGAACGTTCTCGGCCTGGAAGCCCTTGGGGCCGCGCACGACGTTGAACTGGACGCGCTGGCCTTCCTGAAGCGAGCGGAAGCCGTTCGCGTTGATCGCCGTGAAGTGAACGAAAACGTCTTCGTTGTTGCTCTCGCGGGTGATGAAGCCAAAACCTTTTGCATCGTTGAACCACTTGACTGTGCCTTGTTCCATGGTGCTGGTATTCCTCGTTGAATCAAATTTCGCTTGGTATCGGAGCAAGGCGCAATGCGTGGCAACTTTAGGTAGAACCGTGCAGAACGAACCCACTCAGTAACGAGCTTGACTAAGGCTAGCGCAAAAGCGCGCCGCGCACAAACTTTTTCTTAACCATCGACCGACGATTTCGTCAAACGTCTTTGCGCCCGCGAGCCGAACGCGCGGCTCGCGCATCTGTTTCGCATGGCCGACCAGCTTTTCCTCAGTCTCTGGTATCCGAACTTTCGTACCGCGGCGCTCGGGCCCGCGATCCTCGGCGTCCTGCGCCAGTTCGCGCTGATAGGGGCAGCGCAGGGGGAAACCGCGCCCATCCGCGCCGCTTCGGTCTACCCGATTTCCTGGTCCGAAACCCCGGTCTACAACCGCGTGTACGAGCCGGACGAGCCCGCGGCCGCCCCCGCCCTCGCCGTCAGGGAGGCGCTTGAGCAGATTCACCCGGACTTCGCCTATGAGTTCGAAGCGGAGTGGGAGCTGTGGCAGCCCGAAAACCAGGCCGGCCTGGACTATACCTGGCGCAAGCAGCCCTCGCTGGTGCGCATCACGGGATTCGGCCCGGAGTTCGACGGCGACGCCTACCAGACAAACGGGCACGTGCGGGTCGGCTTCGGGCTCGATACCCCTTTCCTGCAGGAAGGGCTCGAACTGGGCGACAAGGAAACCGCCGCGCGAGTCCGCGACAACATCGCCCTGCTGGTCGCGCTGGTCCACTCCATCGAAAAGAACTGCGGCATTTCCTCGCGGCTGCTCTGGTCCGAGTCCGGCGAAAGCCTGGCCGAAAAGCTCGTCGCCCGCCTCCAGCAGGTACAGTAAAGCTGTGGCGAAGATCGTCATCGACGGCACCGGGACCGAAACCGCGCGCACGGTTTTGGTCGCGGCTTTTGCCGCCGTGGCGCTGGTCGTGCTGGGCGCGTTCGGCGTTCACAAGCTCAAGGCGCGCGGGGTCTCGATCGACATGCCCGGCTCGCTCGGCGCGAACATCGCCCAAACCGCCGATGGCTTTACCTACTCTCAGTCCGAGCGCGGCCACACCGTCTTCACCATCCACGCCTCGTCCATCACTCAGTTCAAGGGTAAGGAGGCGGAGCTGCACCACGTGGACATCACCTTGTACGGTCCGCAGGGGTCCAACCGCAAGGACCACATCTCGGGCGAAAACTTCCTCTACGACAAAGCGTCGGGGGAGATTTTCGCGCGCGGCAAGGTGGTTATCGATATGGCGGCCCCGGGCTCTTCCGGCGCGGCCGGCACTATCCACGTTGAAACCAGAGGCCTGCGCTACAGCCAGGCGACCGCACGCGCGGTCAACGAGGACCAGCTCGCGTTCGCCGTTCCGCGCGCCGGGGGCAAGGCGGTGGGCGGCACCTACGATGCCCGGACCGGGGTTCTGGTGCTTCAGTCGGCGATCGAGCTCCACGCGGTCGAGAACGGCCTGCCCGCCCTAACGGAAGCGAGCCATGCCGAGATCTCCCGCGATGCCCACGCCGCATACCTGCTCAATGTGCGCTCCCGGTTCAACGGCATGGAGATGGCGGCCGACCAGGCGATCCTGCACTTCCGCCCCGACGGCACCCTGTTTCACGTCGATGCGGAGAACCGGGTCGGTATCCTGACCGCCGAGGGCGCGCACCTCCACGCCACCAACGCCTCGGTGGACCTGGACGGGCGCTCGCAGCCGCTGACCGCGTATGCCGGAGGCGGCGTCAATTATCACGCGGCGACCGGGGAACTGGAAACGCACGGCAACGCGGTTGAAAGTACGCTCTCCTTCGCGCCCGGGCCGGACGGAAAGCAGTTGCTGCAACACGCCCAGTTCCGCAACGCAGTCTCCTTCGTGCTCCAGCAAAATTCGCTGGCCGGGGATACGCGCGGCATCGCCACCCGCGAGATCACCGCGAGCAAGATCGATATCGCGTTCGCCCCGGGAGCCGAAGGCCGCAGCGAGGCGGAAACCGCCGCCGCCGAGGGTACCGCCAAGGTAGACCTCCACGATCTGCCTTTCGGGGCACCCCAGCGGCACTCGACCATCTATGCCGATAAGCTGACCACGAACCTGCGCGACGGTCGCGAGCTAGCCCAGCTGGATGGATCGGGCGAAACCAAGTTCGTCGACTATGCGCCGGACGGCTCGTTCCAAAGCGGCACGGGCAACACGCTGCACGTGGAGTTCCTGCCGGAGTCGGAAGCGCACGAGCGCACGGC
>CAXTTW010000211.1:0-5151 GCA_964247255.1 uncultured Acidobacteriaceae bacterium | reverse complement strand
CCCCGAAACCCCAGGTCTTGCCCGCGCGCAGGTTCACCGCAACCAGCGTCGGCCCGTTGCCCAGGTTGATGGGGACCGGCGCGCCGCCGGTCGTGTCGAAGCTGCCATAGCTGTTCGTGATGACATTGGGGCCGGCCGCGCCCGCGGGGGCGAACGAGGGCCGGTCGTTGAAGAACGAATCCCCGTTCAAGTCCTGCGAGTCGGTGATGTTGAACGGCGAGCCCGACTGCACGATCACGAACGGCGAGACCCGGACCAGGTGCGGGGCCGTGTAGCTCCCGGCCAGGAAGAGCCGGTGGCGTGTGTCGTTATTCGATCGGCCGTAGTCCTGCTTCAGGTTGAGCGAGTTCGACGGGAAGCTGCTCCGCCCGTTCACGTCGCCGCGCGCGAAGTTGAGTCCGTAAAAGCCGAAGAGCGAAAACGCCTTCTGGATGCGCGCGTTGAAGTTCACGAACAGCTGGTCCTGGTTGTAGACGCCCTCGGAGAAGTACTGGTACACGTTGCCGGCTGCGGGGTTATAGGTGGGCGCGTAGGGGGCGTTCGCGTTGATGGTGTCGAGCGCGTGCGAGCCGTGCGAGTGGATGTAGGTAGCCGACACAGTGGTCGTCTTGGTGAGCTGCCGGTCCAGCCCCACCGACTCCTGGATGTTGATCGGCGCGTGGAGATTCGGTCCGAGCTGGTAGATCGCGGGCGTGCGGCTGCTGTTTCCGGCAGCAACAGTCCCGCCGGCTGCGGCGGCGCACTCGGCCTCGGTCGCGGCGGCGTCGGGCAGGCCCGCGGGCAGATAGCAGGTGGGGTTCTGGATGACGACCTGCTGCTGCACGATCCCGTTGACGCGCGCGGCCTGGAGCACCGGGCTGATGCCGAATCGGTCGTAGAAGTACCCGAACCCGGCGCGCAGGACATTGCCGGTCGGCTTGCCGTCCTTGCTGAAGGCATAGGCGAGGGAAAGGCGCGGCGCCAGGTAGTTGCGTGTTCGAAGATAGGGCTGCGCCTCCCAGCGCAGGCCGGGGGAGAGCGTCAGGTTGGGTTTCGCCTTCCAGTCGTCCTGGAAAAACAGCGCCCCGTCGACGTAATTCACCGCCGCCTTGGGGTCGCCCGCGACGAACACGAGCTGCGACGGGCCGCCGCCCGCCTGCTGGATCTGCTGAAACGTCTGCCCCGTGTGCTGGCCCTGGAGGGTGATGGCATAGGTTTGCGCGGCGGTGTAGGCCGTGCAGGCAGTGCTTGGAATGGCTCCGGTTTGGCAGGGGTTGGGCGCGCCGCCGACGGGGCAGCCGCCCACCGTGGGGCAAGTGCGCGCGGCAAAGGTGTACAGGCCGTTGAAGCTCGAGTTAGCGGCATTGGCCTCGCGCGTGGCCCGCAGGCGGCCGCCGAGCGAAAGCGAGTGCGCGCCCAGGGCCAGCTCGACCAGGTTGGAAAGCTCGTAGGAGTCGTAGTGGTCGGAAATGAATTGCTCGCTTTGGCCGCCGAAAGTCTGATTCCCCTGAACCTGTACCTGCGGCGTCGTCTCGGCGGGCGCTTGCGTCGAGCGGGTGTACTCCGCGCGGACATTTGTTTCGACAATGACCTGCGGGCCGAAGACGTGCGTGTGCTGCAGCGAGACGAGGTTGTCGTTCGAGGTAGAGCTGTAGGCCTGCGAGCGCAGGGAAAACTGCCCCACGCCCTGGTTCTGCTTCGCTTCGCGCTCGAACTCGTAGCGGAGGCGCAACGTGTCCTTTTCCGTAAGCTGAATGTCCAGGCGCGGCGCTACGTTGGTCCGAGTCTGGGGAACGTTCAGGGCGTCCGGAGCGAACACGGTGCCGTAATCGGCTTGATTGCCGTAGCTGCCCGCGGCGAAATCGCCGTTGACCTCGCCCGCGAGCCGGTAAGCGCTCACGATCGAGTCGTCCTGGATGTTGCGCTGCTGGGCGGACAGGAAGAACGACGCGTTCTTCCCTACCGGCCCGCTCACCTCGCCCTCGTACTGGTAGGAGTGGTAGTCCGGCAGGTTCTTGGTGAAGGGGTTGCCGGTGTTGAACTGGAGCGCGTTGCCCTGCCCGTAGAACTCGCCGTGGAGCTTGTCGGAGCCGGGTTTGGTAAAGATCTCCACCCGCCCGAAGCCGATCTTGTCGAACTGCGCGCCGTAGGGGTTCTGGTTGACGCGGATCTCGCGGATCGCCGACTTGGGCGGCAGCTGCCCGCCGGTAAAGCCGTCGATGTAGACCTGCCCGCCGGAGGGGCCCGCGCCGGGACCGCCGAGCGCGGTGATCTCGTTTGAAAGCTCGTCCGGGTCGTCCGATAGCGCATCGAGGTCCGCGCCCTTGACGGAGTAGCCGCTGGCGTTCGCGTCCGGGTCGACCGAAACGGTCGGCACGTCCGCGTTGACCTGCACGTCCTGCTGCTGCACCTCAATCTGCACGGTCGCGTTCACGGTCTTGTTCGCGCCCGCGTTCACCTGGCCGGAGGGGATGGAGGCCGGCGCGAAGCCGGGCGCGGTAACGAACAGGGTGTACGCGCCGGGCGGCACGCCGGGGATGGAATAGCCGCCGTCACCGCCCGAGATGCCGGTGGCAACCGTCCGGCCTTGCGTGTCCGTAACCGCGATCGTCGCGCCGGAAACGACCGCGCCCGAAGGATCCGACACGGTGCCGCGCAGGCTGCCCTTGGCCGCGAGCTGCTGTGGACCATTTTGCGCCCGGGCCGGCGCGAAGCCGGGCAGCAGGAGCAGCGCGGGGACGAGAAGCAGGGTAAGGCGGCTCGGTCTCACTCGGGGGCGGCTCCTGACTGCTAAGGGCTATGTGTCCATTATGGAAACGTTTTCACTCCAACGGACGAAAAAAGGGGGAAAAAGTTTCCCATTTCGGGACGCGCACATGGTTTCCGCGCCTTCGAGGAGGGCCAATCGTGCCCCGGTTCATGTAGCATCGGAAGCGATTTGAGACAGGCAGACCCGCCCCGCGCACCCCAGGCGGAGGCGCGCGCGGAAGGCATACAGGCTCTATGGCGATTACCAGCGTCGGCAACAATCTCAGCGTCCAGGCTCCGGGCAAGACCAACTACAGCGCCATGGCCATGGTCACGACTCTGTTCTTCATCTGGGGCTTTTGCACCGTGCTCAACGACGCGCTGAGCCCGCACCTCCAATCCATCTTCTCGCTGACCTACTTCCAGACCGCATTTATCCAGCTGGCGTTTTTCGGGTCTTATTTCATCTTCGCGTTGCCCGCGGCCAAGCTGATCGAGTGGATGGGTTACCAGCGCACCATGGTCACCGGGCTGCTCACCATGGGTGCCGGGGCGCTCCTGTTCGTTCCCGCCGCCACGGCCGCCTCCTACAACATCTTTCTGACCGCGCTGGTGGTCCTGGCCGCCGGCGTCACCACGCTCCAGGTCGCGGCCAACCCGTATGTGGCCATCCTGGGCCCGCCCGAGGGCGCGCCGAGCCGCCTTAACCTCACCCAGGCCTTCAACACCCTCGGCGACACGGTCGCCCCCTACATCGGCAGCGTCTTTATCCTCGGCGGGCTCGCGTCCGAGGGCGGCACGGGCGACGTGAAGCACCTCCAGGGCGCGGCGCTGACCGCCTACCGGGTCCACCAGGCCGCCAGCGTCAAGCAGCCGTACATCGTCATCGCCGGCATTCTCGTCGTGCTGGCGCTCGCCATCGCGCTCTACAAGTTTCCCCGGCTCGAAGTTACGCGCGACTTCCGCCCGGCAAGCCTCAACCTCAAGCAGGACAGCATGTGGAACCACCCTCACCTGTACTTCGGCGCGATCGCGATCTTTCTGTACGTCGGGGCCGAGGTCAGCGTGGGCAACTTCCTGGCCAAGTACATCGCCCAGCCCGATATCGGCGCGATGAGCCTGCCCAAGGCTGTGCAGCTGGTCAGCATCTTCTGGGGTCTCATGATGGTGGGCCGCTTCATCGGCTCGGCCGTGATGCAGAGGCTTTCCGCCGCAACCCTGCTCATGTACGCGGGTATCGGCGCGACGATTTGCATCGGGGCCTCGCTGTTTGGCTTCGGCATGTTCGCGGTGGTCACCATCCTCGCGGTCGGCCTGTTCAACTCCATCATGTTTCCGACTATCTTCACGCTGGCCGTCGCCGAGCTTGGTCCGCTCACGGGCCGAGGTTCCGGGCTCCTGGTCCAGGCCATCGTCGGCGGCGCGGTCATCCCCGCCATCATGGGCAAGATGGCGGATACCTTCGGCATCCACCGCTCGCTCATCCTGCCGCTCGTGTGCTACCTGTTCATCATCTTCTATGGCTGGCGCGGCTACCGCATCGCCCCGGACGAGCCGCAGGTGCAGGTGCAGGCAGTGGCCTAGACAGCCTTCTCGCGTTTTCTCAACCCGATTCGGCGCGCCCGGCCCCATACTGCTCTCATGCTTGAAGAAGCAGCCCACGCGCCCGTTTTGTCCGTCACGCTCCCTGAGATCGAGGCGGCCCGCGAGCGCATCCGCGGCGCACTCGCCCTGACCCCCGCGCCCTACTCCGCGGCGCTTTCCCAGATGACCGGCCAGGAGGTCTTCCTCAAGCTCGATAACCGGCAGCGCACCGGGGCCTTCAAGGAGCGGGGGGCGCTCAACAAGATCCTCACCCTGCACCCCGCCGAGCGGAAGCGCGGGGTCATCGCCGCCTCGGCCGGCAACCATGCCCAGGCGGTCGCTTACCATGCCGCGCGCCACGGCATCCAGACCCGCATCGTCATGCCTGAGATGACCCCTCTGGTCAAGGTTTCCGCCACCGCCAACTACGGCGCGGAGGTGGTGCTGCACGGCCAGAACTACGACGAAGCCTATGCCGAAGCGATGGCGCAGAGCCGCGAAACCAAGATGTGCTTCCTCCATCCCTTCGACGACCCGGCCGTGATCGCCGGGCAGGGCTCGCTGGGCCTGGAGTTGCTGGAGCAGGTGCCGGACCTCGAAGCCGTCGTGGTCCCCATCGGCGGCGGCGGCCTGATTGCCGGAGTCGCCTGCGCGCTCAAGGAGACCCGGCCCGCGATCCGGGTCATCGGCGTCCAAACCGAGCGGCTGCCTTCCATGCTGCGCGCCCGCGAGCTGGGCGGCCCCGTCACGCTCCAGCCGCAGTCCACCATCGCCGACGGCATCGCCGTGCGCCGGGCCGGGCTGCTCACCTTCCCCCTGGTCGAGCGCTACGTGGACGAG
>CAXTTW010000210.1:0-5176 GCA_964247255.1 uncultured Acidobacteriaceae bacterium | reverse complement strand
GTCGCGTCCTGCCGGGCCGCCAGCACGCCGTAGGGCGAGATCTCGCACGCCAGCGCCGGGCGCAGATTGATTCCCGGGAACAGGCGCGGCAGTCTCTCCAGAAAGCCCACTTAGCGTCCCGCCTCGATAAAGGTCACCTTGTTGATCTCTTTCAGGGTCGTGAGCCCGCGCCGGACCCGGTCCAACGCCGAGTCGCGCAGAAACGCCATGCCCTCGGCCGCGGCCAGCTTGCGCACCTCCGAGGCGGGCTTCTTATCGAGAATCATTTCACGGATGGGATCGGTCAGGTCCAGCAGTTCATGGATGGCGGTGCGGCCCCGGTAGCCCGTGCCGCCGCACTCGATGCAGCCTCGGCCCTCGGTGAACTGGAACCCGCGCCACTGGGCCGGGTCCAGTCCCGAAAGCTCCAGCATGGCGTCGTCGTAGGTCGTCTTGTACGAGCAGTGCTCGCAGATCATCCGAACCAGCCTTTGAGCCAGGATGCAGTTGAGCGCGGAGACAAAGTTGTACGCTTCCACGCCCATGTTGAGGAACCGGCCCAGCACGTCGACCACGTTGTTCGCGTGGACGGTCGTGAAGACGAGGTGGCCGGTCAGGGCGGAGTTGATGGCGATCTGCGCGGTCTCCTGGTCGCGGATCTCACCGACCAGAATCTTGTCCGGGTCATGCCGCAGGATGGACCGGAGGCCGCGCGCGAAGGTCAGGCCCTTCTTCTCGTTGACCGGGATCTGCGTGATGCCGCGGATCTGGTACTCGACCGGATCCTCGATGGTGATGATCTTGTCCTCGTCGGACTTGATCTCGTTCAGCGCGGCGTAGAGCGTTGTAGTCTTGCCGGAGCCGGTGGGGCCGGTGACCAGGACCATGCCATAAGGCTCGCGGATGTAGCGACGGAACCGGCGGAGGTCGTCCTCGCCGAAGCCGACCACGTCGAGGGTGAGCGACTTGAACTTCTCCGACATCGACTCCTTGTCGAGCACGCGGAGCACGGCGTTTTCGCCGTGCACGGTCGGCATGATGGAGACGCGGAAATCGATCAGACGGCCCTTGTAGCGGACGCGGAAGCGGCCGTCCTGCGGGACGCGGCGCTCGGCGATGTCGAGTTCGCTCATGACTTTAATGCGAGACAAAATCGTCTGGTGATGTTCCCGCGCGATGGGTGCCATGGCCGGGTGCAGCACGCCGTCGATGCGGTACTTAACCAGCAGCTGGTCGTCGTAGGTCTCGATGTGGACGTCGGACGCGCGGCGCTCGAGCGCGGTGAAGATCGTCGTGTCCACCAGCCGGATGATGGGGCTGATGTCCTCTTCGGACGTCAGCTTCTCGATGGTGATCGACTCGTCGTCCTGATCGTTGACCGAGATCACGTCGAAGGTCAGCCCCTCGGTCGCCTCGTCGAGCACGCGCTGGGACTGTTCGGTCTTTTTGAGCAGCTCATTGATCTGCGAGAGCGTGGCGACCTTGGTGACCAGCCGCTGCCCGAGCAGCCCGGCGATCTCGTCGAGCAGCATGAGGCGGCTCGGGTCGGAGACGGCGATGGCGAGCCGGTCCTCCATTTGCTCGATCGGCACGAAGTTGTAACGGAATATCATATCCACGGGCACGGACCGGAACAGGTCGTGCTGGATGCGGAAGTTCTTCAGGTCGACGAACTCGCAGCGGTACCGGCGGGCCAGCGCCTGCGCATGCGCGGTTTCGTCGAGTTCTGTGGGCAGCGGGAGTGTAACGACTTCAGCCATCGGGAGGAGACCTCTTACGGGTGCTGCTGCTGGAAATTGTTGGCGTTGCCGAGCGAGAAGATGGGCAGGTAGAGCGCGATCAGGATGACGACCACCACCACGCCCATGACGATTAGAATGGCGGGCTCGATGAGCGCGAGCGAGGCGGTAAGCGCGGTCTGCACGTCCTCCTCGAAGAACTCGGCGACCGAGTTGAGCATCTGCGGCAGCGCGCCGGTCGACTCGCCGACCTCGATCATTTCGGTCGAGAGGGCGGGGAAGACGCCGGTCTTGTTCAGGCTGGTGGAGAGCCCCTTGCCCTCGCGGACACTGGTGACGGAGGTGAAGACGGACTTGGAAATGCGCGAGGAGGAGATGGACCGGGCCGCGGTCTCGAGCGACGGAACCAAAGGAAGGCCGCCCGTCAAAAGAGTGGACAGCGTCCGGGCGAAGAGCGCGACCTGGTACTTGAGCCAAATCGTGCCGAAAACGGGCATCTTGATCCGGATAGCGTCGATGGTGTCGGCCCCGCCTGCGGTCCGGGACCAGCGGAAGAGCAGGAACCCGACCAGGGCCGCGACCGGCGCGGCATAAAGGAAGTAGTGCTGCGCGGCCTTGCCCGCCGCGAGCAGGCCCAGGGTCAGGGCGGGCAGTTTGGTCCCGACCTGGTCATATAAGGTTGCGAACTGCGGGACGACAAATGTGATGAGAAAAACGAACAGCCCGAAAACCAGCGTGATGAGCAGCGCCGGATAGATCAGCGAGGCCTGGAGCTTCTTGCGAAACGTGAGCGAGACGCGCTGGAACGCCAGGTACCGGTTCAGGACCTCTTCGAGGTTGCCGGACCGCTCGCCCGCGAGCAGGGTGACCGTGTAGATGAGCGGGAAGCCGCCCTGGGCCTCGAAGGCGGCGGAGACCGACTCGCCCTGCTTGACGCGCTCGGTCACGTTGCCGAGCTGCGCGGCGAAGCTCGCGTCCTTCTGGCTCTTGGCGAGCATGTCGAGCGAGCCCAGGATCGGCAGCCCCGCCTTGATGAGCGTGACGAACTGCTGGTTGAAGATCAGAAAGCCTTCGAGCTTGACTTTTTTGCGCCCGCCCGTGCCGCCCTTGGCCTTGACGGAGAGCACCTGGTAGCCGGCCTGCGTGTACCGGGTCCTGAGCTCGTCGGCCGACGCGGCGGCCTGCACCTGCTCCTGCAGGCGCCCGCGCTCGTCGGCTATTTTGACTAGGAACTCTGCCATGTGCGTCTGCGGCCCCGCCGCCCTTGTAAGGCTATCAGGCTTGTTGGATAGACGGGCGTCGCGGCACGGGGCGAGCAGGGCCGCGGGGTTACCCCGGTACCGGAGAGAAAACGAACGTTTGCTCCGAGCCTGAGGACAGCGGGATCAACCCGCAAACAGCACAAAGCTCACGCAGCAAACGTGGGCTTCGGCGGAAAGGAGATCGAAGCATGCCTCTTAAAACTATGCCGAGATCCTACTGGCGCGATGTCGAAGTACGCGCCCGGGTGATGGCTGCTGTCCTGCGGATCGTGGTCAAACTCGTATTCCTCGATCCGATCTCCGGCAGGTAGCCGTCGACCACACTTACAACCCGGGGGCCAAAGCCTGCCGGCAGAGGCTCCGGTTTTCTTACCCTTTAAGTCTCGCTCCCACTCCCTCCGGCGTCGATCACAAACGTCACTTTCGTACTGTTTTGCTTCACTTGGGCAGGGCTTCCGGGTTCAGCTTGCCGATGCGCCCGTGCGGACCCACCGCCCAGGGCAGGCTGAGCGCGTTCCACTCGCCGCCTTTCGGAACGTTTGATGGGGCGTGTTCCAACTCAGTCCAAGTCCGTCCGTCGTCGCGCGAGAGGTCCGACCCGTTCGGCCCGACCGCGACCCAGAGCTTGTGCTCCGCGTTCCAGGCCACGGCGGAGCGGTAGCCGCCGGGCAGCTTCGTCGAGGGCAGCCACTTGTCGCTGCTTGCGCTCCACCAGGCAGCCGTGCCCGCGGACTGGTTGGGTTGTGCGTAGTCGCCGCCCACAGCGACCGCATTCGCGATGCCCTCACTGTTGTTCCGGTACACGAGTGAAAATACGCCCGCCGTGGCCGTTCCGCCGGCAACGGGAACCGGGTCATGGGAAAAGCCGTAGTGCTGCAGGTTCGCCGCGAGCGGCTTGCTCATCCCAGCCAGGTCGAGGTACCCGGCAAGCACCAGCGGGCCGACGTGGCCGGACGTGCCCGACGTGCCGGACGTGCCGATCCAGGGCAGGTATCCCGGCCCGTCCGTTTTGGGCCCGCTCGCCACGCCGAGTGACAAGAAGCTATTGCTTGCGGCGAACAAGCCGCGCGTACCCACGTCCAGGTCGTTCGAAGGAACCGGCTTCCAGGTCAGGCCGCCGTCCGCCGTTCCCAGAAGCACCAGCTTGCCGCCGACCGGGTCACCGACGAGAAAGCCGTGCTTGCGGTCGTAAAAGGCCAGCCCGTCCCAAAAGCCGTCCTTGTCCGCGTTGGTGGAAAGCAGCACCCAGTGCGCGCAGCCATCGACTGTCCTGTACAGCCGCGACAGGGGCCCCGGCCCGCTCGACATCACCAGAGCCGTTTGGTCGTCCCAGGCCCAGACCGCGCGGAAGTCCAGCTTTTCCGCCCCCGGCGGCACCGCGCAGCCCTGCCACTCGAAGCCGGAATCCTGCGAGCGCAGCACCGTGCCGTTCGTGCCGGAAGCCCACACCACGCCGCCGCCGGCCGCGTGCACGCCGCGCAGGTCCGCCGTGGTTTCGCTCGGCTCCAGCTCCCAGGGCGCGACCGCCTGCGCCCGCAAGGCAAAGGGCAGCAAAAGCAGAAGGGCGGGCAGCAAGCGCATGGGAAAAGCATACGTCAGCACGGCTCGATACGGTCTGCGGGGAGAGCTTGGCAACGAGCCGGCAATTCCATAACGGAATTGCGGAACAGAATCGCGGCTCGGAAAAGGGAAGCGGCTACACCGGCGGCAGTCCGCTCACCACGCGCGTCCCCTGGGGCGGGGTAAACGCGAAGGCCGAAGCCGGCGCGGACGGGTTCTCCTGCTCGTGCGTGAAGCGGAACACATTGCGAGCCCCGTCGAGTTCGTCGATTTCGAGCGATCGGATCGCCCCATCGGGGCCGGCCGTTACGGAAAGCCGCGAAACCCGCTGCTCCAGCCGTTGCGGCACCCCGGCCAGCACCTGCGTCCCTTCCGGCCCCGGCGCGATTGCGAGCCCGCGCAGCTGCTTCGCGAGCGAGGCATGGCCAAGCAGCAGGGCCAGCGGCGAGCGCAGATCGTCCAGCTTCCCGGCCGGGACCTTCTGCACTTCGACCTGGCCTGGCGTGTAGAAGTACCCATCCTTGCCGTCGAGCACGAACAGCTTGCCCGCAGGGTCGGAGTAGGTCCAGCGCATACGTCCGCGTCCGCCCTTGGCCAGCAGGAGCGTCCCGCGCTCCTCCCGGTGCAGGCCCATCC
>CAXTTW010000209.1:3036-5182 GCA_964247255.1 uncultured Acidobacteriaceae bacterium | reverse complement strand
GGCGTGAGCCGGGCCACGGAGCCGTCGTTGAACTGGATCTCCGCCCTGCCGTCGCCGCCGGTGCTTACCTGCGTGCCCGCGAGCACCGGCATGTTGAGGCTCGCCGCATGGAGACCCGTGCCGCCCTGCGCGACCCGCACCGAACCCTCCACGTCGCTCAACCGCGCGGGGAACGGCGAGCTCTCCTCGGGCGGTGGCGGCGCGGCGGCGCTTTGCCCCAGCACTTGAAGCGCGGAGACCGCCAGCAAAACAATGGGAAACGTGCTTGGAAACGGCGTCATGAGGCGGTCCTCCCGCGCGGTCTGACCTTTGTCAGACGAACACAGGGATGCTATCGCAAACCTGGTACGCCCGGCGTGTATTGATGCGGCACACAGCGCGCGCGCTTCAGTGCTTGAGGAGCGCCTCCACGGAGCTGCGCGTATGGTTCAACACGTCGGGGTCGGCGGCGATGCGCTGGAGCACCGGCGCGATATTGCCCAGCGCCAGGGCCCTTCCGCTGCTTTGCTCCTCCGACAGGATGTCCACCTCCGCGTTGAGCCCCAGCTTGTCGTGCGCCAGCAGCACCTCGAGCTTGCGGCCCTCCTCGAGCGTGGTCGCGACCGCGATCAGCTCGTCGGCGGCTTGGCCCAGCTTCGCATCCTTCGCGTAGTTGAAGGTACAGCTGCCCCCGCCCTCCGGACCCTGGAAAGCGAACGTCTTATTCCCGGTAAAGGCCAGGTTGCCGTGCGAGTTGGCGCATGGAGTCGCGAACAGCTTGTTTTTACGCGCGAGCGCGAACAGGCGCGCCTTTTGCGCGTCGGGGATGGTCAGCGCCCGGCTGTCCGCGGCACCCTCGTACCGTCCGGGGCCTTGCTCCGGGACCGTGATGACATAGTGAGGCGGCTGGAGCGCCGGGTTGTCGAAGGTAAATGTAACCACCGCGCCCTGGGCCCAGGCCGCGGCGGGCCATAGGCAGGCCGCCGCGAGCCACAGCCTCATCGAGCCACCGCCATCTGCCGGGCCTCGGTCTGCGCATGGTGGATGTGGCAGATCGCGATCGCCAGCGCATCGGCCGCGTCGGCCGGCTCGGGCACCTGTTCCAGTTCGAGAAGACGCGCGACCATATACTGCACCTGTTCCTTTTTAGCCAGCCCGTAGCCGACCACGGTGGACTTGATCTTGAGCGGCGCGTACTCGTGCACCGGCAGGCCGTGGCCTGCGGCAGCCAGCAGCGCGACCCCCCGCACATGGCCCAGCTTGAGCGCGGACTGCGCATTGCGCGAGTGAAAAACCTCCTCGATCGCGACCGCGTCCGGCCGGTGCGCCCCAATCAGCCCGTCGAGTTCGCGATGGACCGACAGAAGCCGCTCGGCGAGCGTCGTCTTCTTCGAGAGCCGGATGGCCCCCGCGCACACCGGGCGGAGCCGCTGCGCCCGCGCCGTTTCCTCGACTTCGACCACGCCGTAGCCGGTCCACTCCGTCCCGCAGTCGATCCCGAAGATGCGCATGTGGTTTCGACTATACCCGCTCTGGAAGCGGTCTCATACATGGTTCTGCGGCTTCGGCGACCCTCGTGAGCCCCGCTTTGCGGCGGGTCTCATCCGGGGCTTCACCGAGGTTGGGGGTTTATGAGCACGCTTCTACCGAGAAATGCCTTCCATCGGCGAGGATGCCGTGGCGTACAACTTGCGGGGCATGCGCCCGGCCAGAAACGCCTGCCGTCCGGCCAGCACCGCATGGCCCATCGCCTCGGCCATCAACACCGGCTCCCGCGCGGCGGCGATCGGCGAGTTGAGCAACACCGCGTCCGCCCCCAGTTCCATCGCCAGCGCGGCGTCGGAGGCCGTGCCCAGCCCGGCATCGATGATCAGCGGCACCCCGTGGATCAGCTCGCGCAGGATCATGAAGTTTTCACGGTTGGAGATGCCGAGCCCCGAGCCGATCGGCGCGCCCAGGGGCATCACCGCGGCCGCGCCCGCGTCCACGAGCCGCTTCGCGAACACGATGTCGTCGGTCGTGTACGGCAGCACGGTGAAGCCTTCCTTCACCAGAATCCGGGTCGCTTCGAGCGTCGCCTGCACGTCCGGGTACAGCGTCGCCTGGTCGCCGATCACCTCGATCTTGCCCCAGTCCGACAACCCTACCTCGCGCCCTAGGCGACCGG
>CAXTTW010000209.1:0-3026 GCA_964247255.1 uncultured Acidobacteriaceae bacterium | reverse complement strand
CGATGAAGTCCAGCAGCGACTCCCGCGAGCGGTCCAGGTTGACCCGCCGCACGGCGACCGTGACGATCTCCGCGCCGGAGGCCTCGATGGCGGCTTGGGTTTCCGCACCGTCCTTATATTTGCCCGTGCCGACGATCAAACGCGACTGAAATGCCTTCCCTGCGATGACTAGCGGTTCCATAGCGCTATTTTACGGGCTTCTGAAAAGCACAATACCGGCTTCGGGAGAAGCAAGCCCCAGAAAGCACTCGGCCCGACTCTTGAGAGTCGGGCCGGGGCCGGTGCACTGTTGAGATTGACCTGAGGCATCCTTCAGAACCGAATGCGCCCTTGCATACCCAATTCTGCAACGGCGGTTCTTAAGATGGGCCTCGGCGTCTGGACTTCGCAAAACCGCCAGGTCTAAAGCTCGGAAGGAGCCTTAAGCCTCAGTCACCTCACGTACCGCGATGATGCACAAACTACCGTCGGAACTTGTCATGAATAGGATCGCCCTCCTTTCTTGTGTACCCAGAGAATAGCGCCCGTCCGGGCGGGGGTCAACCGTGCTTTTTTGGCGGAATGGAAAACACGATCATGCCGCGCGGCTGCGGCCGGGGCGCTGAAGAGGCACCCACCGGGGCCGGGCTTCGGCCGCATCGACGTGGACACCCGACCCCAGCACCCGAGCCGCGAACACCTCCTCCGCGATGAGGGCGGCGACCGGCGCGAGAAACGGCGCGAGCTCCCCGAAGACGCGGGTTTCGGTCACGATCGCCCACTCGAACATAAACGCATACCAAATCGGCAAAACCAACAGCCAGGCCCGCAGCAGCGGGTCGCGGACTTCGCGCCGGTAGGCGATCAAAAACGGCCACAGGTAAGCAAAGGCCGCCGCCAGCTGGGGCCAGTAGCGCAGGCGTCCGAAGCAATACAGGTTGAAGGCGAAGCGCGGGAAATACTCCGACGGGTTGGCGCCGAACAGCTCGAACACCAGGCGGTGCCAGGCCGCCCAGTACACGCCCATGGCCAGCACGGGCAGCAGCACCGGCGCGCCGAGCAGGCCCTTCCAGCGGATGCGGCCCTTCGGTCCCAGCACCTGGGCCAGCGCCCAGAACGGCAGCAGCAGCAGGGTGGTTTCGCGGTTCAGCGTACCGAGGGCGAACAGGACCACGAACCACCCTAGGGGCTTGCGGAAGTAGATCACGTAGAAGCCGAGCGCGAAGAGCAAAAGGCTCGGCATGTCATATACATAGCGAAAGTTCTGCACCGTGTGGACGATATAAAGCAGCACGCAGATCGCGAGAAAGAGAGGGTAGACGAGCGGCCGCAGGAGACCCCGGCGCGTGGAAGCCTCGTAGATTCGCAGTGCCACCCAGCCGCTCACGAGCACGCACACCACGCCGATCGCGAACTCCAGCACCAGCCCCGGATTGACCCCGCGCGGCGGAGGGAAGAAATACGTGTTGCGCGCCAGCTTGGCCGCGTAGAGCTGTGCCCAAGTCGAATGATCGACCCAGCGGTACAGGGGTGCGAGCAGCAAACGCGTCTGAAACGGCAGGCGCTCCGACCCGTCCTCCCAAAGCCGTAGATTGACCCAGGGGAACTCGAGGTAAATGTAAGATCCGACAAACTGCACCGCCGCCAGCACGGCCAACAGCAGCAGCGCCCCTTTCTTGAGAAGGGACGGCAGCACGCGGCGCGCCCGGTCCGACAGGAGGGGGCTCGCTTCGGCGGTTTGGTCCTCCTGTTGCAACAAAGGCATCTCGCGCTTGGATGCGCCCCGTGCCCGCCCGGCCCGGCGGATTTGTAACCCCTTATACACAGGGCAGCCGCGCGCGGGTTGATGAGGCGGAAACGGGCGCATAGTCTTAGATGGATCTCTTGTGAAGGGGCCGCCGTTGCTGAAGCTGAAAAGGATTCAGATTCTCGGTTTCAAGTCGTTTTGCGACAAAACGGAGGTCGCGCTGCCCGGGCACGGCATCGCCGTTATCGTGGGTCCCAATGGCTGCGGCAAGTCCAACATTCTGGATGGCGTGACCTGGGTGCTGGGCGAGCAGAGCGCCAAGTCCCTGCGCGGTGGGGAGATGAAGGACGTCATCTTCGCGGGCACCCGCGATCGGCGGGCGCTGGGCATGGCCGAAGTATCCCTCACCCTGGTCGACCCGGAGGTCTACGAGGCCGCGCCGGAACCCGGCGTCGCGGCGCCTGGCGAGCCCGAGTGGGACGAGGGCCTCCTGCGGGTCGCGCGCGCGCAGGAAACCGAGGGCATCATCGCCGAGCAGCAGCCGGGGCAGAGCCTCGAGATCGACGAGGGCGAAGTCACGCTGAAGGTGCGCCGGCGGCGCTTCCACCGCTCCGCGCAAAAGGGCGAGGTCGTCGTGACCCGGCGGCTGTTCCGCACCGGCGAAAGCGAGTACCTGCTCAATGGCAAGCTGTGCCGGCTCGCGGACATCCGCGATATCTTCATGGGCACGGGGCTGGGGCCGGAGTCGTACGCGATTATCGGGCAAGAGCGGATCGGGCAGCTGTTGAGTTCGAAGCCGCACGACCGCCGGGCCATCATCGAGGAAGCTGCCGGGATCACCCGTTACAAAACGAAAAAGCGCCTGGCCGAGCTGCGCCTGGAACAGACCCGCCAGAACCTGGCTCGGATCGAAGACATTTTCGAGGAGGTGGGGCGGCAGATGGCCACGCTCAAACGGCAGGCGGCCAAGGCGGAGCGGTACGGCCTGCTGCGGGACGAGCGCGCCCGGAAGCTGCGCGTCGCCTTGGGAAGCAAGCTGGCCAGCATGGACGCGGAGGCGGCGCGGCTTGAAGCCGACATCGCTTTCCTTTCCGCCGGGATCGAGGCGCGGGCAGCCGAGCACGCCGAGCTTTCCAACGGGTTGGCCGAGGGGCAGCAGCGCGGTTACGCGCTAGAAGCCGAGGCGAAAGCGCATGACCGGGCCGCGAATGAAGCGGCGCTTGAAGGAGAGCGGCTGGCAGGACAGGAGCGGCGCAACCGTGACCGCCTGGCGGAGCTGGACGCGCGCACGGCGCAGAAC
>CAXTTW010000208.1:0-5213 GCA_964247255.1 uncultured Acidobacteriaceae bacterium | reverse complement strand
AGGGGCGGCGGAGCGAACCGGAGGGGCAGTCAGCGGCCTTGAGGTAGGGGCGGCGGAGCGAACCGGAGGGGCAGTCAGCGGCCTTGAGGTAGGGGCGGCGAGCAGGACCGGAAAGCATCGCAACGGCTTGGGTCGAGAGGCGGGTAACACTGGGGCAGTAGGTGTCCGGTACGCAACGCCTCGCGTTGGAGGCGGGAATGGCCGACCCAGCCTGGGACGCGGTAGCTACAGTTCCAGAAGTCAACCCCACTTTAGTAACCTGCAAGGTGTTTTGAGTAATCTCAGTCGCAAAGACAGGTGCCGAAAGTGTAAGGGCCGCAACAGCGATTCCGAGCATTTTCACGATTTTCATGAGAGAGTCTCCTGAGCGCCTGTTGCGCTTGAAAGGAGACTAGCCCCACGAAAGACGAGAAAGAAAGGGAAATTTTCACTCTTTTTCGTTTTTCACAGCGGCGGCTCCGCGCCAGTGGGAAGAGGTTACCACGAGTCTCCAAAGTAACCTTTGCTGAAGAAGGATAGAAATGTGAGCAGGTACTACGGATTGCTTTCAGGAGGTGACCAGAGTCACGAGAAGCGAGAAATTTGTCTCGGAGTGAGACAAGCCGCATGCATCGAGCCGCGCTCGCACCCGCATGTCGGGTCTATAAACGCGCGCCGAACAGACCACCCCCGCTGCAACTGGAGTTCTGTCCGACGGGATACGACCTTTCCCGCTTCCATGGACACTGGACGCCTGGCCCTGCTTCGGGCGCGCACGAGGGAAATTCTCGAGATCCGCGAAAAGCGGGCCGACGGTGTCATGTACGCGGAATCCTGCCCGGGCCGCCGCCGCGCGCGACGGCGCTCTGGGGTGCTTCTAAGCCCGCCCCATCACGCGCGCGACGGTTTCGCCGATCGCCGCGGGCGACTCGACCACAGTTATGCCGGCCGCGGTGAGGGCGGCCATCTTCTCCTTCGCCGTGCCCTGCCCGCCGGAGATGATGGCTCCCGCATGGCCCATGCGGCGGCCCGGGGGGGCGGTTTGCCCGGCGATGAAGCCCACCACGGGCTTCTTCACGTGGTCGCGCACGTAGGCTGCGGCAGTCTCCTCCGCGGTGCCGCCAATCTCGCCGATGAGCACGATGGCCTCGGTTTCCGGGTCTTCGTTGAGCAGCTTGAGCGCGTCGGTGTGGGTGGTGCCGATGACCGGGTCGCCGCCGATGCCGATCGCGGTCGACTGCCCGATCCCGCGCTGGGTGAGCTGGTAGACGGCCTCGTAGGTAAGGGTACCGGAGCGGGACACGATGCCCACCGGCCCTTCCTTGTGGATGCGCCCCGGCATGATGCCGATCTTGCTCTTGCCGGGCGAGATGACTCCGGGGCAGTTGGGGCCGATGAGGCGCGAGCGCGAGTGCCGGAGCACCGACCACACCTCGACCATGTCGTTGGTCGGGATGCCTTCGGTGATGCAGATGATCAGCGGCAGCCCGGCGGCTTCGGCTTCCAGGATCGCGTCGGCGGCAAACGGCGGCGGGACGAAGATGACGGTGGCGTTCGCGCCGGTTTGGCGTACGGCGGTGTCGACCGTGTCGAAGACCGGCCAGCCCTCATGCGTGGTCCCGCCCTTGCCGGGGGTCACGCCACCAACCACGTTGGTCCCGTACTCGGCGCAGCCTTTGGCGTGGAAGGTGCCCTCCTTGCCGGTGATGCCTTGCACGATGAGGCGGGTGTTCTTGTCGACGAGTACGGCCATTGGCGGGGCTCCTTAGGAGTTAAGAGTTAAGAATTAAGGGTTACAAGGCAGGATTGCCCGCCGCTTTCAGGCGCTTTATGGCTGAGGAGAGCATTCTGCCCACCTCGTCTGTTAGGGCATCTGCGGCGGCGATCTGCTCTGGTGCGCTGAAGTTAAGCTCCAGAGCGATCGCCAGTTGGGTTTGCACCTCAGCCGTGGAGCCTCTTGCAATGGCTAAGAAGCGGCAGTACTCGCGGCGGGAGTTGCGGCCATAGCCCTCCGCGATTGTGCTGGGGATTGAGACGGCAGCCCGGCGGAGCTGGTTGGTGAGGCCGAACATCTCCGATCGCGGAAACAGCTCGGTGCAGCGATAAACCGAGACGGTGAGCTGCATCGCCCTTTGCCACAAGACCAAATTCTTTACGCCAGGAGGGGGCGCGCCTTCACTCATCCCGCGTCCCTCCTTTCGAATTTGTATTTCTCTAGCGAAGCAACCATTCGCAGCCGTGCATCCCCTCGAGGACTGAGGAAAACCGCATTTTGTTTGTTAAATCCTAACTTTCGATTCCTAACTCTAATGCCCCGCCGCCGCGACCACCTTTTCCGCCGCGTCCTGCATCGTTTCGCCTACGGTGAAGGCGAGGCCCGACTCGGCGAGGATGCGGCGGCCCTCCTCGACGTTGGTGCCTTCGAGCCGGAGGACCATGGGGATTTTCACGTCAAGATTCTTCGCGGCTTGCACTACGCCCTGGGCAAGGGTGTCCACGCGCAGGATGCCGCCAAAGATGTTGATGAACACGGCCTTGACGCTGGGGTCGGAGAGCAGGATCTTGAAGGCGTTCTCGATCTGCTGCTGGTTCGCGCCGCCGCCTACATCGAGGAAGTTGGCCGGGGCGCCGCCCGCGTACTGGATGATGTCCATGGTCGCCATGGCCAGGCCCGCACCGTTGACCATGCAGGCGATGTTGCCGTCGAGCTTGATGTAGTTGAGCGCGTACTTGGACGCCTCGACCTCGAGCGGATCTTCCTCGGCCAGGTCGCGCAAGGATTTGAGGTGGGCGTGGCGGAACAGGGCGTTGTCGTCGAAGGTGAGCTTGCAGTCGAGGGCGAGCAGCTTGCCGTCCTTGGTCGTAATGAAAGGATTGATCTCAAGCAGCGAGGCGTCGGTGGCAAGGAAAACCTCGTACAAACCTTGCATGAACTTGACCGCCTGCTGCACCAGCGGGCCCTGGAGCCCGAGGGCGAACGCGAGCTCGCGGGCCTGATAGGCCTGGAAGCCGACCGCCGGGTCGATGACCGCTTTACGGATCGCGTCCGGGTCTTTGGCGGCGACCTCCTCGATTTCCATGCCGCCGGCCTGCGAAGCCATGAAGACCAGACGCGACTGGGCGCGGTCGAGCACGATGCCGAGGTAGAGCTCGCGGTCGATGGCGGCGGTTTCCTCGACGAGCAGGCGCCCAACGCGCTGGCCTTCGGGCCCGGTCTGGTGCGTGACCAGCTGCATGCCGAGGATGGCGGAGCTGTACTGCTCGGCCTCGTCGAGCGAGCGGGCGACCTTGACGCCGCCGCCCTTGCCGCGGCCTCCTGCGTGGATCTGCGCCTTGATGACGACGCCGGAGGCACCGCCGGTGAGGAGGCGCTTGGCGACCTCGACGGCTTCCTCCAGGGTGTTCGCGACTTCGCCTTGGGGAACGGGCACACCATGTTCGCGCAGGATCTGCTTGGCTTGGTACTCGTGTATTTTCATGGGCTTGGGCGTCGTCCTCAAAGCTTCTCGCGCACGAGTGTACAGGCACGGACGTATGTTTGTCCGCCTGTACCGGGACGATTCAGCGCCGGGCGAGCACGGGAGTCAACGCTTCCGGGGTCACGCGGCAGGCATCGCGCGTGCCCGCGTGCCACGCCGTCGAGTCGCTGTAACGCAGGGCGGTGATCTCGACCCATGCGACCGTGGCGGCCTGCGCCAGCGCGAGCGCGGAGGTGAAAGCCGCCTGGCCCGCGCGGGTGTCCGTGAGGGTGAAGCGGCGAAGGATGTCGGGCTCGGGGTTGCTGCCGAGCGACCACACGCGGCCCCTCGCCGAGAGTGCGTGAACGGTGACATCGGCCGCGAGAATGCGCCGACCGTCGCGCGGCTTAAGGGTAAGGCTCAAGGCCGCATTGCTGCCTTCGCGCTCGCCGGCGACGACCAGGAAATCGCCCGCGCCGCCCCGGCGGGCAGTCGCTTCGACCGGGCAGAGCGTGCTCGCCTGCGGGGCTTCAAGCTTGGCCTGGAGCGCAGCCTCCGAAAGGCTCTGCGCCAACGTTACAGGGGCGAGCAGCAGAAGCAGGGCGGCAAAGCGGCGCATGGCGTACCTCCATCCGGTGCGGAAAGATTACACCCGCGCCCGCGGGGAAGTCTTGTTGTTCCGGCACGAGAGGTCGATTCGCTCCGAAGCACCCGGCGTGGATCAACCAACGGATCGCGCGCGGGCGGCCGCTTCGGAGCCAATCGCTGCTCGACCCATGGAGGCGCCGACCTTCTGAGACGGCCGCAACGCTCCGCTCACGCGGCCTGCGCCGCGCGCCGGGCTTCCTCCAGGGTCAGGGTCTTGCGCATGCGCTCGGCGAGCATGGCGATCGCGGCATCCTGCCCGCAGCCGAACACGGCCTTGACCGCATTGCCCTTCAGGTAATACGCCAGGAACTTCGCTTCTTCGAGCGAGCCGTCGATCTGGAGGTCGTCCCACTTTTCCACATGGCCCACGTAGCGGAACTGCTTGCCGAAGTGGGCGGTCCAGAAGAGGGGGACCTGGTGCAGGGCCTGGCCCTCGGGTGCCAGGATCGGCACACCGGGGCCTTTCAGGACCTCGGCGGCAAAGGTGCGCCCGTGCTGCTCGGCCACGCGCCAGTGCTCGATGCGCGTCGAGTTGACGCTCGCTACGTCGCCCCCAACCCACAGCTTGGCTGCGGCGCGCAGGGTCGCGTCCACGGGCACGCCGCCGTCTTTTTCGAGCTGCAGGCCATGCTCAAAGCGCGTTGCCGGCTCCACGCCGACCGCGACGAGCACGAGGTCGGCGGGCAGGGTCTTGCCCGACTTGAGCTTCACGCCGTCCGGGCCGATTGCCTCGGCTTCTGCTTTCAGTTCGAGCGCCACCCCGTTCGCGCGGTGCAGATCGACCAGAACCCCCGCGGGCGCTGCGCCGAACTTTTGCGCGAACGGCCGGTCCGACCGGCACACCAGCGTCACATCGACGCCCCGGCCCCGGAGCGCGGAAGCCGCCTCGAACGCGATGAAGCTGTCGCCGATGAGCACCGCCCGCTTGCCTTGGCCCTCGCCGAGGGTGGCGACGATCGCCTCCACGTCCCCGGCACTGCGCAGGGTGTGGACGTGCGGCGCGTCCTCGCCGGGGATGCCGAGCTTGCGCGCCTTACCGCCGGGGGCGAGCAGGGCGGCGTCGAACCGCAGCTCGCGGCCGTCGCCGGTCTTGAGCGTGCCCGCTATACCGTCGAGCCCAACCACCTC
>CAXTTW010000207.1:0-5225 GCA_964247255.1 uncultured Acidobacteriaceae bacterium | reverse complement strand
GACCGGTACCGCAACCACCTGCCCGGAGACCCGCGGCGCAACCGTGGTGTAGTGCGCGGCCACGCGGGCGTCCGCTGTTTCCACCACCGGGCGCGGCGCGAACACCCGCCAAAGTACCAGCGCCACGAAGCCTAGGATCACCGCCGCGCCTACCAACCACGGCCACAGTGGCTTCTTTTCTTCCTGCTTAGGCGGAGGAGGCGGCGGGGGCTTGGGTGTTGCGAGTGGTTGCTGCGGGGGCATCTGTTCGGCCATGGGCATCCTTATTGCTTGCTCAGCGCGATGCGCGGCGGGTAGGTGCGCTCGGTGAGCACGAGCAGCACGATCATCAGAAACACCGTGAGGGCCCCGATGACCAGAAAAGCGTCCGACAGGGTGAGTACCGCCGTCTGCTGCTGGGCCACGCCGGCCAGCGTGCGAAGGCTCATCGGCGAGCGCGGCGCCCCGGAGGGCAGCAGCGGCCCGGGATACATGCGCGAGGCACCGGGCCCCTGAATCAGCCCGAACCGCTCCAGGCCCAGCTGATCCGTGATCCGGTCGGAGTGGAAATGCCCGCGCAGACGCGTGATCAGCGTCAGCAACCAGGTGCTCGCCGCTTCCGCGACGGCGCGCGGCGCGTTGACGTTCGCCGTCGCAAGAGGCCCTTCCACGGGCTTCACGGCATTGGTCGACATCATCAGCAGGGGCATCACCACCGCCGCCGCCCCGACGGCCTGCAGAACCTGCCATCCATAGAACTGCACGCGGTTCCAGTCCGAGTCGAGATAAGAGTCGCCGATGCACGCGGCCAGGATGCACGCGAGCCCCGCGAAGCTGACCCACCGCGCGTCGACCCATTCAAGGTTTAGGAGGCCGGCCATCAGGGGCAGCAGGATGAGCTGGAGCGAGGCGATGGCGAGCGAGATATTCTGCGCGTCGATCGGACGGTAGCCCTGCACCTGTTCGAGGTAGCTGATGGGGATGGTCGAGGAGGAGGAGCTGATAACCACGAAGGTAAACAGAGCCAGGCAGCCGTAGGCGAAGTTGCGCCGGCCCAGCAGCTGCAGCTTGAGCAGCGGCAGAGGGTGGAACCACTCGTTGAGCAGGAACAGCGGGATGCACACCCCACTGACCAGCGCGAGCACGCAGATCCACCGCGCATGGAACCAATCGACCCGGTCGCCCTGGATCAGCAGCGTCGTCAGCGAGCCGAAGCCCGCGGCCACCAGCAAAGCTCCGCGCCAGTCGAACTGCCGGATGCGTTCGTATTTCGGCTGGTCCGAGGGTATGCCGTACCACACGCATAAGGCGGCGAGCACATCCAGCGGCACCGCCTGGTAGAAAACGAAGCGCCAGCCGACATAGTCGGTCCACAACCCGGCCAGCGAGGCGCTCAGATTCGGGAACAGCGTGGCGGTCAACGCATAGCAGGCCAGCCCATAGAGCCGGATCGGCGGCCCCAACACCCGCAAAGCCACGGAGATCAGCAGAGGGATGGTGAAGCCGGCCGCGAGACCCTGCAGCCAACGCAGGCTGAACAGCCAGCCCAGATTGCTGCTGAGCGGCACCAGCACGGTTGTGAGACAGGCGAACGCGATCGCAAACAGCGAGAAGCGCCTGAAGGAGACCGTGACCGCCCACCAAGCGCCCAGCGTCATGCCTAGCACCTGACCGGAGGAGTAAAGGCTGGTGAACCAGAGCCCCGCGTCGTGCGAAAGGCCCAGGCCGCCCATCACGTCCGGCAGGGCCAGCGAGGAAACAGACCCGTTGAGCTCGACGCTCATGGCGGCGACGATGATCCCGGCAAGGCCGATAAACGGACCGGCTTTCGACACTGACTCTCCTTGCTTTGAGTTTGTTGAGTAGATGCGCGCGAGCCTCCGGCGATGTGTGGACTATGCTGGGGTGGGCTCAGGAGGCGATCCAAGGGTGCATACAGGTTGGCTGGCAGTAGCGGGGTTGTTGGCGGGAGCGGGGGCGCACGCCGCGGAGCTGCCCGCGCCGGTCGCGATAAACACAGGCTGGCAGCTCCAGGACGCGGCCAAAGTTCCGGAAGCGGGCGCGGCGGTCTCTTCCACAACCTACCAGCCGCAAGGCTGGCTCGCCACGACCGTGCCCGGCACGGTGCTCACCGGCATGGTCGATGCCAAAGCCTACCCCGAGCCGCTGTACGGCGAAAACAACCGCGCCATCCCCGAAAGCCTAAACAAGACTTCCTACTGGTACCGCACCACGGTGACCGTGCCGCGCGAGTACCGGGGCAAGCGCGTCGCGCTCACTTTCTATGGGATTAACTACAGCGCGGAAGTCTGGGTCAATGGTGTCGAGCAGGGCGTGATGAAGGGTGCTTTCGCGCGCGGCGGCTACGATATCACTAAACTGGCCAAACCCGGCTCGACCGCCGTGGTCGCCGTCAAAGTGACCCCGCAGCCGCACCCGGGTGTCCCGCATGAGCACACCATCGCCGACGGACTCGGCCTGAACGGCGGCATCACCGCGCTCGACGGGCCCACCTTCCTCTCGACCATCGGCTGGGACTGGCTGCCCGCCATCCGCGACCGCGACACGGGCATCTGGCAAAAGGTCACGCTCTCCGCCTCCGGGCCGGTTCTGGTGCAGAACCCTTACGTCACCACCGATCTCCCTCTGCCCCGCACCGACGCCGCTGACGTCAAACTGACGGCCACGCTCGAAAACATCTCGGACAAACCCCAGACCGGCACGCTCAAGGGTGAGTTCGGCGCCGTCACGGTGGCCAAAAAGGTCACCGTCGCCCCGCACAGCAAGCAAACCGTCGCCTTCGACCCGCAGCACATCCTCAACCCGCAGCTGTGGTGGCCCAACGGCTACGGCCCGCAAAACCTCCAGCACCTGCACCTGCACTTCGTCCAGGGTAAGTCCGATTCGGACGCCCTCGATACGACCTTCGGGATTCGCAAGATCACCTACGGCGGCGACGACGCGCTGACCATTGCGGTCAACGGCGTCAAAGTCTTTATCCGCGGCGGCGACTGGGGCCTCGACGAGGGGCTCAAGCGCATCCCCGCCGCGCGGCTCGACGCGCAGATCCACATGCACGCGCTCGCCAACATGAACATGATCCGCAACTGGGTCGGGCAGTCTACCGGCGAGGACTTCTACGCGCTGTGCGACAAGTACGGCATCCTGGTTTGGGACGAGTTTTTCCAGCCCAACCCGACCGACGGCCCCGACCCCGACGACCTGCCGACCTACCTCGCCAACGTCCGCGACAAGCTGTTGCGCTTTCGCAACCATCCGTCCATCGCGCTGTGGTGCGCGCGCAACGAGGGGCCGCCGCCGCCCGCCATCGACGCGGAGCTGCGCCGGATGCTGCCCGAGCTGGACCCGGTCCGCCTGTACCAGCCGAGCTCGACCGACGGCCGCGGAGTGGTCTCGCACGGGCCGTACTACTGGCGCGAGCCCCGCGCCTACTATGTCTACGACGCGCCGTTCAAGACCGAAACCGGCTCCGTCTCCATCCCGACTCTCGAATCCGTCCACGGCATGATGCCCGAAAAAGATTGGGAGGTCATCAACGACGACTGGGCCGAGCACGACCTGGCCCACGGCGCGCAGCATGGAGACACCTACCCCTACGTCCTGGCCGGGCGCTACGGACGCATCGCCAACCTGGCCGACTTCGTCCGCAAGGCACAGCTGATGAACTACGAGGCGTACCGCGCGATGTACGAGGGGCGCAACGCACGTCTGTTCGCCCCGGCCACCGGCATCCTAACCTGGATGAGCTCGCCCGCGCAGCCCTCCTTCGTGTGGCAGCTGTACCACTACGACCTGGAGCCGAACTCGTCCCTGTTCGCGGTGCAGTCCGCGTCGGAGCCGGTGCACGTGCAGCTGAACGAGGCGGAAAACACGCTGGAAGTGATCAATAACCGTCCGGAAGCGGTCACAGGCACCGTCCACCTTTCGCTGCTCGATCTCAAAGGCAGGTCCAAGCTCGAACGGGACTTTCCCGTGAGCGCGCCGGCCGACCGGGCCATCTCCCTGGGGCTCGTGCCGGTGCCGGACGTATACCCCCCGGTGTACTTCGTCAAGTTGGAGCTGCGAGGGCAGGGCGGCGTGGTGCTTTCCCGCAACTTTTATTGGAAGAGCACGCCCGAGCAGGGCGGCGATCTCACGCCGTTGGACACCATGAAGACGGTGTCGCTCGAAGGCACGGCGGCCCGGCGCGACGCGAATGGGCGCATGCTGCTCGATGTGACCCTGCGCAACCCGGGCACGACGGTGGCGCTGATGGCGCACGTGCAACTGCGCCGCAAGGCCGCCGGTACGCGGGTGCTGCCCGTGTTTTACTCCGGCAACTACATTTCGCTCGCGCCCGGCGAGAGCCGGACCGTGACCATCGACGCTGCGCTCGCCGATCTGGCGGGCGACCAGCCGCTGGTGATGGTGGACGGCTGGAACGTGTCCGTGGCCCCGTCCGACAGCCTGGCCCCAAACGTGGACGCGCAGGTGGAGCACTGGCCGGTCACAGGGCTGCCGATGATCAAGGCAGGTCTGCCGCTCGACCGAAAGGAGCCCTGAGCGCGGCCGGCACTGCGGTATCACCCTCGTCGCGGAACACCAGCGCGAACACCAGGAGCACCAGCGCCGAGGCCAGCGCGGACACAAGCCAGATGGCCCGCCAGTCATGCCCTCCGCCGGCGAGCGTATACCGGCCCACCACCGCGCCCGAGAGCGCCGCGCCCGCGAACATGCCGACCCCGTAGGTCAGGAAGGTGATGAGCCCCTGGGTCGCCGCCCGGAGCGCGGCCGGCGAGCGGCGGTCGATGTAGATCTGCCCGGTCACGAAAAAGAAGTCGTAGCATATGCCGTGCAGGAGGATGCCGCCCCACAGCATCCAGCTCCGCGAGCCTAACCCGCCGAACGCGAACAGCACATACCGCACCGCCCAGGCGCCCATGCCGGCCAGCAGCATCCACTTGACGCCGAGCCGGCGAAAGAACCAGGGGATCAGCAGCATGCACGCGAGCTCGGAGACTTGGCCTCCGGTCATCTTGCCGGCCGCGTCCGCTACGCCTCGCTCGTTGAGGAACAGATTAGTAAAGGCGTAGTAGAACTGCAGCGGGACGCAGATGGCGAGCGAGGCCAGAGCGAAGACCAGCATCGAACGCCCTCCGAGCAGCGCCACGGTTTCCCGCTGGAACACCGCGCCGAGGCTCATGGGCCCGCCGGCCGCGAGCGGTGGGGTGGCGGGCAGCGTCAGC
>CAXTTW010000206.1:0-5316 GCA_964247255.1 uncultured Acidobacteriaceae bacterium | reverse complement strand
GTGTCGCCGTCTTTGCTCATCGCCTCCAGCAACGGGACAGCCTCCGCAGCCCGCCCCGCCTGCACATAGGCCGCCGCCCGGTCGTAGGCCAGCGCCCTGTCCCCAGGGTGCTCCCCCGCCAGCCTCTCGAAGAGCGCCGCCCCGTCCTGCTTGTCCCCGGCGGCCAACAGGCACTCCCCATGCTGCACTTCGGCGGGCAGGTTCCCTCGCAGCGCCGCCCCGGCTTGTGCAAAGTGCGCGTTCGCCGCCGGGCAGTCCCGTCTCTCGTACGCCAGCACCCCCGCCATTGCGTGCGCCACCGGGTTCGCCGGCTCGCGCTCGAGCAGCAGGCTCAGGTAGCGCTCGGCCCGCTTGTCCCGCGCCTTGTACGCCACCTCCGCCGCCGCTTCCAGCACGGATACCGCGTCGTGCGTCAGCTCGAGCGTCCGGTCGAAGCTGGCCAAACTCTTCGCCGGCTCGTGCAGCCCAGCCAGCGCCAGGCTTTTCTCGAGCGAAGCCCGCGCGTCCATCGGGTTCGCCCGGAGCTTCGCGGAAGCCTCCTGCAGCGCCTGCTCGGGAGCGCCCTGCGCCGCCCTAGGCAGCATCGCGATGAGAAGCAGCCACACCACGCGCCTATTGTCCCAAATACCGATCGCGTTTGCCAGGGCCGCTTTCGGGCCGATGTATACCGAAGCAACCTGTCTGGACGCGGCTCTTCCGTCAAGAAGAGCCGCGCGGGATGAGATCCGGAAAGGACGCGGTCACTCGAAGCCGCCTTAGAACTCGAACCGCGCTCCCAGCTGAATGATCCGCGGCTGCAGGCTCGAGGTCGCCTGCCCGAAGGTTCCCGAGGCTAGGTTGTTGTCGATGGGGTTGAAGTTGGTATGGTTGATGACGTTGAAGCCGTCCACCCTGAGTTGCAGGTTGCTGCTCTCCGCGCCGAACCACGGCAGCTTGTTGTTTTTGAGCACGCTCGCGTCCCACTCGAATAGACCGGGATTGCGGAAAGTATTGCGAGCCTCGTTGCCCTCCGTTCCCGGTGTCGGCGCGGTGAAGGCGTTCGGCTGGTTGGCGAAAACGCCGCCGCCGGCCTGTGTAACTTGTCTATGCGTGTACTTTCGCTGAATGTTGGCGGCCACGTTCGGAAAATCCTGGTTGTACCCGTCTCCGTTATAGTCGCCGGCCTGTACATTGGTGAATTGCCCATTAACGATGCTGGCCGGACTAAAGCCCGCATAGTTTTCCGCCGTGAAGGGCGTGCCGGACTGTGCCACGAACAGCGTAGTCACCTGCCAGCCGCCCGCGGCCACCTTGAGGAGACGCTGCGGGGGAGCGGGCAGCGTGTAGGAGCCCGTGAGCTTGAAGTTATTCGGAATATCGAAGACCGAGTTGCCGTAGTACCCCGTCCCGAGCAGGTGCTGGTCCGGCGGGCAGTCGTTCTGGTTGCCGTTGATCGCCACATAGCGCGTATTGCAGGTGCCGAAGCCTCGCGCGTGCGACCACGTGTACGACGCTTGATAGTCCAGGCTCTTGACATGCTGGGTCAGCGAGAAGATCACGCTGTCATACCGGTTCAGCCCAAAATTCCCCGCATACGTTATGGAGCCGAAGCTGGGGTTAAGTCGCTGCGGGTTGCCGTTGTTGCGGATCAGGTCGCCCGCGACCCGGTTGAAGTCGGTCGCCGTCAGCTGGTCCCACGAGTAGGAGCCCGTGTAAGTCACTGCGCCAACCAGCTTCGCCGCGAACTCCTGCGTTACGCCCAAAGTGTAATTGAGCGTTGGGGGCGTGCGAACGTTCGGGTCGATGCCCTGCACCGGCAGCGCCTGACCCACGATCCCGCCGCGCGCGTCCAGCCCGGTCGTCGGAATCGCGGGGATCGCGAAGCCGTATGGGAATGCGCCGCTGCTGCCAAGTCCGTAAATGGGCTGCGTCGTGTTACCCGTGTTCTGCCCGAAGGTCGGGAAGACCCACCCGGGCGGGTTGCCGCGCAGCTGGTCCAGTACCTGCCCCAGGCTGATCTGCTCATAGTAAATGCCGGTGCCGCCATGGATGGTCGTAAAGCGGCCCTTGGTCGGCGCCCAGGAAAACGCTACGCGCGGAGACCAGTTATTCTTCAAGGCACTCGGATAAATATTGTTGCTCGCCTTGATCGAAGCATTGGCGAACTGCGCATCGATCGCCGCCGGCGAACCCAGCAGCTTGGTCGAATTCACTGGTATCGCATTGGACAGCTGCGGCAGGCTTTGCGTGTACAAGAAAGACGATGGGTTGCCGAAATCATCCCAGCGCAGGCCCACCTGCACACTCAGGTTCGGCAGGATTTTCCAGGAGTCCTGCACATACGCACCGAAGTTATTCACCTGCGCGCCGAAGTCGAAGGGTTTCAGCTGCGCCGTGGTCGGATCGTACGCGATGCCGTTCTCCTGGTACACCTTGTCCTGCACAAAGTCCGCAAGGCCGTTGTTGAACGAGAAGGTCGGCCGGACGTAATTACCGGAGAAATCGGCGGAATCGTTGCCGTGCGAAGCCTGGAAGCCGACCCGGATGTCATGTTTGCCGCGGACAAACGTCACCACGTCGCGCCAGGAGTACTGGTGCTGGGCGAAGCTGCCCGGGCCGAAGCCGCCGCCGAACGCCGGATCGCTGGGCCCCCCGACGCCGTAAGCGTTGTTGATGTTGATCTCGGGAACAGTCGGCGTGGGCGCAGTCCGGTTGCCCACCACCCGCTTGTACGCGAACGAAGCTTCGTTCAAAACGCTCGGCGTGAAGATATGCGTGTAGTTGATCGAGTACAGGTTGCTCACTGTCGGCTGCACGCTCGAGAACGCGGGCCGGGGATCGATCAGCTGCGGCGTATGCGTGATATTGAAGTAGTACGCGTAAATTCGATCCTTACCCTGGCGGAAGTTCTGGTCCAGGCGCAGGCTGTACTGCAGGCCGTTGTCATAGGGTGCGGTCGTTTGGTTGACATTGTCGGTAAGTGGAATGTTGCAGTTGCCCGTAGGGGTAAGGCACTGGGTAGCAAGGTCGGCCGAAGTGTAGGACCGTACGCTTTGCACATTGATGCCCTGCGAGGGGTAGCGCGTCAGCAGTTGGGTGCCGATCGTGTTCGGGTACCGTTGTTGCGCCAGCGCCACAAAAGCCGGATCTTCGTTGGCGAAGATGTTGGTGCCAGCTGCTTGCGTTGCCGCCAGCGCTTCCACGGAGGCGAAAAAGAATGTCTTGTCCTTGTAAATCGGGCCGCCGAGCGTCCCCGAGTACTCCAACCGCTTGTAGGGCGAGTTGCCGTTCAGCCCGGAAAAGAAGAACCTCTGCTGCAGCTGCTGGTTATAGAAGCTCACCTCGCCCGTGCCGTGAAACTTATTGGCTCCAGCCTTGGTCGTCAGTTCCGTCGTCACGCCCGCGCCGCCGTAAAAGTCTACCGCGAAGGTATTGGTCTGGAGCGCTATTTCCTGGAGCGAATCCGGGTTCGGCGTGATGTTGTTCGTACCGCCCGTGATATTCGAATCGCTCTCGATACCATCGATGACATACAGGTTGGAGCCGGCGAAGTGGCCGTTTGCATTAGCGTTCGGCGTCTCCTCGTTGCTGAAGTTGTTAAGGTTTTGCGAGTAGCCGCTGACGCCCGGCGCCGCGTTCACCAGGTTCAGCGTCCCGCGGTTCTGCAGCGGCAGCGTCCGCACCTGCTCGGTGTCGAGCGTCACCTCGACCCGGTTCTCCTCCGTATTGAGCGCGGGGCCCTGCGAGGTCACCTGCACCTGCGTCGTGTCGTTACCGACATTGAGTTTGACATTGACGCCGGCCTGCTGCTCGGTCGTCAGCGTGGCGGCCACCTGCGTGGTTTGGAAGCCCGGCGCCGTCACCTCAACCGTGTAGTTGCCCGGTGCCAGCGATCCGAACGCATACGCGCCGCCGCCGGAGGTCGTCGCTGTCCGCTTCGTGTTCGTGTCCGTCTGCGTGATCGTCACGGTCGCGTTCGGAACCACCGCGCCCGACGGATCCGTGACCGTGCCCTGGAGACTCGAGCTGAACTGCGCCTGCGCCGCGCCCGCAAACGCCGACACCGGCAGCGCCAGGACCGCGCCCCTCAGCAGCATCGCCCCGGCAAAGGACAGGGAGCGTGTTTTCAACAAGATCGTGCGTAGGGCTGGCATGGCGGCTCTCCCGAAAACTTCTGGCTCTAGGCTTCCGAGCCTTTTCAGCATCGGGTCGGATACTAGCTTCCCAGGTGCGCCTTCGGCAAGAGGCACTTCTGCTCGGGTACAGCGCTGGTAAACATTCCGGCTGAACGATCAAGCCCCGTTTGCAAGAAGCCGAGCCGCGCGGCTCGGCTTCCGACATGGGCAGCTTACCCTTTGATCAATAGTTGCGGAAGTTCGCGCTGAACTGGAAGCTCGACTGCGCGATCCCGCTGCAGCTCGGGCTCGCCCACGTCTGGTTCGCGCAGCCGCCGTTGTCCCGCGCCAGCGACCACATCGCGATTCGGCTCACGAAGCTGTTCGCGTGCGCGAAATTGATCACCGCTTGCGCGTCGTTCAGGTTGAAGACCTCCGTGTTGGTATCGTTGACGCCGATCATCGGCGTGATCCCCACGGTCGAGCCCAGCCCGGCAGCCTGAATCTGCTTGTACGTCGCGCTCGCTGCATTGGTCGCGTCCAGCCCCATCTGCGCGCCGTTGTCCTGCGAGGAGCCATAGTCCATCGCCATCACGTTCACCACGTCCAGCGCGAGCCCGTCGGCCTTCGCCGACTTCAAGATGTTCACCCCACTGTCGATCAGCCCGGTCGGCAGCACTGGCAGCGTGTACGAGATCACGAGGCCGGGGTTCGCCTTCTTCAAGCCCACCAGCGCCTGGTCGCGCGCCGTAATCGAAGCCTGGTTGGTCGTCGCGCCACCCTCGATGTCGAAGTCCAGCAGCTTGACCTTGTACCGGTCGATCACCGCCTGGTACGCCGCCTGCAGCTGCGCGACGTTTTGGCAAGCCACCGCCGGCTCGGTCCCAGTCGCGCCGCCGAACGAGACGATCACCTGCACGCCCGCGGCCTGCAGCTGCTGCACTACGTGGAGGATCGTATCGCCGTTCGGGAAATTGTCGGTCGGCAGCGTTCCACCGAGGCCGCCCCAGCCCACAGAGCAGCCGTTGGTTGCCACCACGAACGCCAGCGTCACAGCTTTGAAGCCCGCCTGCTGCTGATACGCAACCAGGTTTTCGTCCACGCTGATGCTCATGTCTACGTAGGGCGCGAACAGGTTGGTCAGCCCGGCCGGCGGCGTGGGCGCGGGGGTCGGCGTCGGGGTCGGCGTGGGTGCCGGCGAGGAGGCCCCGCAGGCCACCGG